>JBCBUY010000014.1:0-49531 GCA_039817885.1 Pseudomonadota bacterium
TACCCAAACCGACTTCGCCTACAAAGTCGTGCGGATTGGGTATCAGAGAAGACAAGATTGACTTTTTAGTTCAAGATATCTGGCCAACTTATCCCCCTGAGGCGCGAAAAAGAAATCCAGTTCTTTTTAGAGCCCTCGGAAACTACTTTCCATTCGATAAAAAGCGTGATGCAGCGATTAAAATAAGGTCCAAAAATTTTCATGTAGATTGTGAAGAAGCCATCAGGAAAGCTAAAGAGATGCTTCTCCGGGATGGCTTTGATTGGTTCAAGAAATACTCCGATGTGAATAACTTATCAAAGACCTTAAATGCAAACATTCCCGAACGAATGCAAAGCGACCCTGTCTTGCATTCAGTGATTAATAATTCAATAAGCATACCCACCTATGGGATAGCTGCGTCGTGCCTCGCAGAGCCACATAATACTTCGCAGTTTATGAATGAATATCTGGAATATATTTGGCAGTGGGGTGGAGCGGAATGGGCTGCGAAAGAGCGCGAAACAGGGGAGCTCAAAAAAATGTTTGATAAAATTCTTGTCCGAGCAAAAGAACTAGAATTAGATTTTGATAAATAGGATAATAATTACTCTGCCTGTGAAACTTCAGCTTTAGATCGTTGGTGTCGGACTTTAGCGCGATTGCGAGGCGAATAAATCGTTTTACCGCTTCAAGACATCGACTGGGATGATCCAACTGTCGTTATTATATAAATCGGATTCTTATTATTGTGTAATGTAGAAAATCACTTAGATGATGGGCGATATGGAGTTTTACTATTAAAATGTTAGGTTCTGAAGATCAGGATAGAATGCAATGGCTGTTTTACTTTAACGAGAAAAAACTCCAAAGCAAGCCTCACGGGCGAATCCCGGACACTCCATCCCCGAGCGTTAGCGCCGTAGACCGATCGATATCCCCCCAAACGCCCTCACACCCACCGCGCCAAAAGTGGGTGTCAGCGTGAGAGCCTGAGCCCACACCTCCCATGGGGATTTCGACCAGTTCTACCAGCCGATAAACTCTTATCATCAAGGCGCGCCCGGCGGCACCTACACCGTTCAGGGCGCAGGCCGGTGAGACCCCGCATAAATGTCTGGCATCGCGGCGGACACTTCGAACACAGCAGATACTGGAAAACTCCAGTGACGCCCTCAGCCCAGTTGCCGTCGCCTACGGGGTCTCTAGCCAGTCCTATATGACGACGTCCAAGACCGTAGTAGGGACGACACTTTGGCGCTACCGAGGCCTTAAGGCACCGTCCACCAACAATTAGAACTTATAGGCAAGCGAGACGCGCACATTGCGTCCGACAATCGGGCGGCCAAACGTCGCCGTCGTTACGTCTGCCCCGCCTGGCGCAAAGAGGTCCGTACGCGGATTACCCTCCGTCAACCCAATCGTATTGGTCAGATTGTCCGCGGTGACCGCAAGCTCAACACCATTGGAGAAACCGAGGCGTCCCCCAATGCCAAGCGTCGTGTAGCCTGGCAACAAGATGGTGTTGGTGAAGTCCTGGAACCGGTCGCTGACATTATAGATGTTCAGGAACACAGATCCATCCGCGTCTCCAACACCCCAATCCGCAGTGCTGAAATCATACCGTGGACGAACGGAAACAATCCGGCCCGGTATACGCGGCACACGATTGCCATCGATAAACTCATCGTCAACGGTGAGGCCACCGCCGGAAACCGTCAGGCCTTCGAGATCAGGATCCTGGAAGGTCGCTTTCGTATTGAGAGAGACGCCGAAGAAAGGACCGAGTTCGGTTTCAATCTCCACGCCAATCGTGCGGCTGGCCTGAACGATGGTAGCATCGATGACATTGCCATCGACATCATTGACCGGCTCGGTGAAGGGCTGGTCGTCAATATCGCTGAAGAAGCCCGTTATAAAGGCCTGAGCATAAGGCAGGTTCACCTTGAAGCCGCCTTCGACCTGGAAGACATCCCCAACCGGAATTGTCCCCGTCGCATCGGCCCCGGCAGAGGCAAGGTCATCAAGTGTCGGGGTCCGGAACCCGTCGCTGACCCGGCTAAAGGCTGACAGCCAATCAACGATCACATAGTTGCCGGCGACCGTCCACGCGAACTCATCATAGGTTTCCCGGAACGGCAAGAACTCTCCGGTGCCGAAGACCACCGCATCATCGGCCGTTGTTGGTAGAGACCCCGTTGGCAACAGCGAATTCGAATCGCTGAGATTAAACGTGCCGGGCACTTCAACAGTCCCTTCGAGCGTCTGTGTCTCGAACCGGATACCGCCATCAAGGCGCAAGCGATCTGTAACATCCCACTCATCGGACAAATACCAGGCGAAAATCTCGCCATCGCCGGAATAATTCTGGAAGAAACCGCCGGAGAAACTGTCGAAGCCGTTTTGAGTGAGCGTCCCAAGGGCTGCCCCGTCGGCATCCACAGCCGTCAGATCAAGATTACGCGGCGAGCCATCAATTTCATGAATGAAGGTGCCAAAGGTCTGAAACTGATCGATGCTGTAAAAGCTCGTATAGAATCCGGCTGTGAAATTGTGAGTGCCCGCCAGAAAGTCGAGCGATTTAGAGATCTGCAAATCATTGATGAAATTGTCATAGTCGGAATTGACCGGAAAGAACCCGCTCGTGCCGATCAGACCGTTTCCATTATTCCCGCCCTGGCCCAGCGCGTCGGAGAGCGCGAAGGGTGAGCCATCATCGGTAAAGGTCGCAACCACACTTGCGACATCCGGACCAAACGCCGTTTGTGCCGCGTCAAGCTGGCCAGCGAGGAAAACGTTACCGTCCTCAAAAGAGAAAGGAATGGCTGAGTTGAACTGCGTCTCGCCGTCAATATAACGGTTGCGATTGACCAGGGTAAATCCGCTGCCGAGATCATAGTCGAATTCCGATCCGAACGTGATGGCTTCATTATTGATCCCGTCGGCCAGATCGAACTCCTCCGGTCCGCCTGGGAACAGAAGCGAGGTAAACCTCACATCGTCGCTCACCAGCGTATCAAAATTGGCATCAAATCCCGTCAGGTCGGTGAGATCGCCGTCCGCGTCGAGGTCGAGTGGCACCGGCAGGAGAAACAAGTTCCGATCATCTATGTAGCTGGCGGACAGCGTCAGTTCGCCCCGCTCCAGCTCACGAGTGATATTACCGCTGATCCGTCCGCCCTCATCGGCGCGGAAGCCGGGATCACGCACGCCATCGGCAATGCGGTAAAATCCGCCAACCGAAAACGTCGTCTTCTCATTGATCGGCCCGGCATAATTGGCGTCCACGCGGAAGTGACCGAAATTACCCCATTCCAGCTTAAGCCCGCCTTCTGGTGTCTGGGTTCCCTTCTTGCTCAAATAGTTGAAAATGCCGCCGGGAGCATTTGACGCAAAGACAGATGACGATCCTCCGCGAACAGCTTCGAGTCGAGAGGTTGTGAGATCGTTTCTGTAAAGACCATCCGGCGTCAGGAATCCGATGCCATGCTCTTCGAACACCGGCAGTCCATCGACATGGATCTTCGAGAACAGGAACTGCCCCGGTGCCGGGATCCCGCGAATAAAGACATTTGCAGCCGATTGCCCACCGGATGACTCCGCCCACACCCCGGGCACTTGCGCAAAAAGATCTGTCAATGTCAGAGGCGCGGCATCGCTGATGGCGTCTTCGTTAAATGTGGAGATCGAGACCGTCGACTCAAATTGCGTGATAGCAGAATTGCCAGCGCGGCCAGTGACAATCACTTCGTCCAATGTCCGCTCACCTTCATCGCTGTTTTGATCTTGCGCCAGCGCAGGCAGGGATAAAAAGGCAACGCTCGTTAAAAGTGCCGCATTCAGCGTTCTTAGAGACATGGGTTCCTCCTAATATTGGCAAGCTCAGGATCTCGTTGGGGGACGGCCGCCATTCTTGTAAGCTGCATCGTGACGGACCATTTGCGGTCTTGCAAGCGCTTGCATTAATTCTGTTGAAGTTGTTGCAAATTTGACACGCCAGCTCCAAAATATCTTGTAAAGCCATGTTTTATATAACTTTTACAAAAATATCGATCAAACGAAAAGCGATTGATATTATTGCAAGCGCTTGTAGACTTTGCTAATCGCAGGAAAGTAGATTTCAGGCGGGGGCGGGTCTACTCACGGTATTCGTCGTTTTAGGAGCTGGTCTCACTGAGAGGGAGAAACATTCGTGCCGACACCGACAATAGGATCACTGGACCTCTCAATTGTAGCTCTTTATTTCCTTGGAATGATTGCGCTTGGTATCGTTTTGTCCAAGCGGAGCAAGGGGGCCGAGGACTACTTCCTGGCCGGGCGCGGTATGACCTGGCCCTTCATCGGCCTCTCGCTCTTCGCCTCGAACATCTCCAGCACCACGCTTGTCGGCTTATCCGGAGACGCATACGCCACGGGCATATCCGTCTACAATTATGAATGGATGGCGGCGGTCATCCTCATCATCTTTGCCGTCATCTTCCTGCCGATCATTCTGAAGCGTCAGGTCTTCACCATGCCGGAATTTCTGGCGGGGCGTTATGACAACCGCGTTCGCACCTACTTTTCGATACTGACCTTGTTCCTCGGTGTCGTCGTCGAAACGGCAGGATCACTCTTCGCCGGAGCTCTGGTCATCAAGCTCATACTTCCAGAAATCCCGCTGTGGCAGACAATGGCTGTGCTGGCCATCATTGCCGGCACGTACACAGTTCTTGGTGGTCTCGCAGCGGTCATGATCACCGATGCAATCCAGGCCGTTCTACTGCTTGTCGGCTCCCTCGTGATCACGCTCATCGCCCTCGACAAAGTCGGGGGCATTGGTGTGGTGCTTGAGCAAGTGTCACCCGAAAAGCTCAGCCTCATTCGCCCCCTCGGCGATGACGGCGTCCCCTGGCTCGGCCTGATCACAGGTGTTCCATTGCTCGGCTTTTACTATTGGGCGACCAACCAGGCCATTGTACAGCGGGCACTTTCGGCCAAGTCAGTCGATCATGGTCGCTGGGGCGCGCTCTTTGCCGGCGTGCTGAAACTGCCACCATTGTTCATCATGGTCCTGCCAGGAAGCATCGCGATTCTGTTGTATCCCAATCTTGAGCGCGCGGACCTTGTTTACCCAACGATGATGTTTGATCTGTTGCCAGCGGGATTATTGGGCCTCACCCTTGCCGGCTTTCTGGCAGCAATCATGTCTCAGATCGACTCAGCGTTAAACTCGGCCTCGACTCTCGTCACAATGGACTTTGTCCGACCCGCGAATCCACAATTATCGAGCGAACAGCTTATGCGTATCGGACGGTTTGTTATGGTTGGGTTTCTGATCTTTGCTGTTATTTGGGCACCAGTGATTTCGAACTTCCGCTCTATTTTCTCTTATATTCAAAACATGTTCTCTTATGCTGTTCCGCCTGTTGTTGCTCTTTTCCTTGTGGGGACCTTCTGGTCGCGCGCCAATGCCTCTGGCGGGTTTGCCTGCGTGGTGACGGGATTGGCGCTTGGCATCGCCGGGTTTATCGTAATCGAAGTATTGGGCTGGGTCTCGCTGCACTTTTTGTACATGGCACCACTGCTTTTCGTCGCGTGCGTGATGGCCATTATCGCCGGCAGCCTGGCAACGGCCCCGCCACCAAAAGACGCTGTCGAAGCATATATATGGAGCCCATCCGTCTTTGCAGATGAGACCTCCGAATTGGCGGCGAAACCGATCTGGCAGAACTATCGCTACCAGGCGATTGCTCTGCTCCTTCTCACGACAGCCATAGTGATCATGTTCCGATGACAGAGCCATCTTCAGCACCCGGAGCATTCTGGTGGAGAGGCGCTGTCATCTACCAGATTTATCCACGCAGCTTCGCCGATAGCAATGGCGACGGGATCGGCGATCTGCCGGGCATCATAGAAAAGCTAGACTATATCGCTGATCTCGGGGTCGACGGGATATGGCTATCGCCATTCTATACCTCCCCCATGAAGGACTTCGGATATGATGTGGCGGATTATTGCGATGTAGATCCGATTTTCGGCACCCTGGCCGACTTTGACCGCCTTGCGCAACGCGCTCACGATCTTGGCCTGAAGATCATTATTGATCAGGTTTATTCTCATACATCGGATCGGCATGACTGGTTCAGGAACAGTCGGAGCGCGCGCGACAGCGAGAAGTCCGACTGGTATGTCTGGGCTGAAGCAAAGCCGGATGGATCCCCGCCAAACAACTGGTTATCGGTTTTTGGTGGCCCAGCCTGGTCATGGGATACCAAGCGTCGACAATATTATTTGCACAATTTCCTGGCCGAACAGCCCGACCTGAACTTTCATAACCCGGCAGTGCAAGATGCCCTGCTCAATGTCGCTCGCTTCTGGATGGATCGGGGCGTTGATGGTTTCCGGCTCGATGTCGCAAATTACTACTTTCATGATCAAGAATTGCGTGACAATCCCGCGAGCGGTTCAAACGATCCGGGGCGTCCCTACGGGTTCCAGCAACACCTTTATAATCGGTCGAGGCCAGAAACGATCGGATTCTTGGAACGCCTACGTGCTACGCTCGACACCTACGACGCCCGCATGACTGTGGCTGAAATCGCCAGCAGCTCAAATCTCGCCCGAAGCATTGAGTATACCGAGGGCGATCACCGCTTGCACACGGCTTACAACTTCCACCTTCTTGAATGTAGCGAGCCATCGGCGGCGTTCATACAATCTGCACTGGAGGCCTGGCAGGGTGTTGACGCCTGGCCGTCTTGGTCTTTGTCCAATCATGATGTGAAACGATCCCTGTCCCGCTGGGGTGCAGATTGCGAAACGCCCGCGCGAGCAAAACTTCTGGTCGCCCTATTGCTCACCCTCCGTGGCACAATTTTCCTCTATCAGGGGGAAGAACTTGGATTGCCGCAGGCAGATGTCCCATTTGATGATTTGCGGGATCCAGAAGCTATACGTTTCTGGCCCGACAATCTCGGTCGTGATGGATCCCGAACGCCTATGCCGTGGCTGAGCAACGCCCCGGAGGCAGGTTTTTCAGATGTCGCCGCCTGGTTGCCAGCCAGTCCTCAACATCGAGCCCTGGCCGTCGACGTCCAGAAGAAAGATCCGACCTCCGTCGCCAGCTTTGTGAAACGGCTTTTGTCAGTGAGACGTCATCTGCCCGCACTGATCGACGGCGACATCACCTTCATACCAGTTCCGGGCGGTGTGCTGGCATTTGAGCGACGGTCTAAGAATGAGCGTGTTTTTTGCGCATTCAATCTTTCTGCGGACGCTAATGCACAGTTCGAGCTTCCTATGTATGCCGAGACAGAGCCTATAGAGATCGTCTGCCAAGGCACGAAGCTGGAGGACGGCTCGGTTCAGCTCGAACCCAATGGAGTCTTTTTTGCACGAGCAAGAAATCGATGACAGATAAGAGCACCAGCGAAACAGTGTCCGGCCGGACCATGGAAGACATCGCCCGCATGGCGGGTGTGTCGGAATCGACCGTCTCGCGTGCCCTATCTGGAAGCCACCTCGTTGCCGAGAAGACCCGAGAGCGCATCTTGGAAATTGTGCAGTCGTCCGGTTTCTCCATTAACGAACAGGCGCGCAATCTCGCCTTGCGGAAGACGAAGACAATCGAAGTCATTTTTCCGATTGAGCGGGGCACACTGCAACACGTCTCCGATCCCTTCTTCGTGGATATGCTGGCTGTATTGACAGATGAACTCGGAAAGCAGGGCTACGACGTTCTAATGTCACGATCGCCGCCATGGGATGATGAGCGCCCGGGCTGCGCATTCCTTGGCGCACGCGCCGACGGCGTTATCTTTGTCGGCCAAGGGCGGCATCGTTCCGAGATCCGCGATTTCGCCCGCCGCCATAGACAAGTTGTGACATGGGGCGCAGCGCTCCGCGACGATGATCACTGTGTCGTCGGGAGTGATAATATTGGCGGTGCCAGGCAGGCAACGCACCATATGCTCTCGCTCGGTCGCCAGTCGATTGCATTTCTGGGCGACCTCTCCCTGCCTGAAATTCACCAGCGCTATGAAGGATACCGGGAGGCCCTCGCCGCCGCCGGCAAAACTTTTGACCCGGAATTGGTCATAAATTCCCCGTTCGATATCGAACAGGCACGTTCCGCGACGAGTGAGATAGCAAACCTCTATCCGCGTTTTGACGGCATCTTTGCCTCCAGCGATATGATCGCTATCGCCGCTATTGCTAACCTCCGTCAATCCGGAATCCGCGTGCCCGACGACGTATCGGTTGTTGGTTTTGACGACATCCCCTCCGGGGCGCATATGAACCCATCCATCACAACCGTTCGCCAGAAAATTCGCACCGCCGGACGCGTCTTGGTCGATCAATTGCTTAGGGCCATCGCGGGCGAGACGCCAAGCCCACAAATTCTGCCAGCCGAACTTGTCGTCCGCCAGTCCTGCGGGGCCCAGCAAACCTCGCAAAACTAACCGAGGACAGGGCCGCATGCGCCCCACACCCACCGCGCCAAAAGTGGGTGTCTGCGTGAGAGTCTAACCCAGCCGTCAAATAGGCACGCCGTCGCCCCGGGTCAGTTGAGCAATGGCGGCCGCAAGTGTATCCGCCGTGACCGGCTTTTCCAGAACACGCGAATACCCGGCGCGCCTCGAGCGCTGGTCCAGTTTATCCGAGTAAAACCCGGTGATAAGAAGCGCTGGAGCCCGTAAGCCGGCATCGCGCAGCCGGCCCAGCAATTGTAATCCGTCCACTTTCGGCATCTTATAATCCACGATTATGCAGTCAGCCTGCGGCAAATACCCAGCAGCCAAAAGCGCAAGCCCGCTTTCGTAAACGTCAAGCGCATATCCGCGGGCGCGCAGCATAAGCGTCAGCGAGCGGCGCACCTCTTGGTCATCCTCGATCAGAAGCACGCGGTCTTTTATTTCAGCTAACGAAACTGCGGTCATTATGGCCTTTACCATGGTTGATCGAGATCAACTCGGTGACTATGCCAAACGCTAATTTACCTGCGAACTATTGTCATTACGCAAAACTACCTATCTATCAGGCGAGCCCAGCTCAGCGGCAAACGCAATTTTTAGGGCAGCCGATAAGGTGTCGGCGTTCAATTTCGCCATCAAATTGGCCCTGTGGATTTCGACCGTCCGCGCAGAAATACCAAGATCCTCAGCGATCGCCTTGTTTGTAAGTCCGTCCGTAAGTCTTTCGAGAACGTCCCTTTCGCGATTGGTGAGCACGCCAATTTGTGCTTCAGCAGCCTGGCGCTGAGACAATTGTGCCTGTCCCGTCTCAAGCAATTGGAACGCCGTTTCGATAGAGTTGAGCAGGGTCTCTTTCTTATAAGGTTTCTCAATGAAATCTGTCGCTCCAGCCTTCATGGCAGAAACCGCGGTGGAGACATCACCATGGCCTGTCAACACGATAACCGGCATATCAAGGCCCCGCGCACGGATCTCCCGCAGGACGGAAAGTCCGTCCATCCCGGGCATTCGCACATCCAACAGAATGCACGTTCGGATTTGCTCAGCATCAAGATTATTCAAGAAAGACGACCCGTCCGGATACGTCTTTACTGAAAAACCGGCATTCCTCAGCATAAAACTCGTTGAATACAAAATGGCGTCGTCGTCATCGACAATCAGAACACTTCGGACGTCCATAGGTTTACTCCGAGTCAACAGCTTTTAGGGTGAAACAGAATTTGGCACCGCCGAGATCGCTGTCTTCGGTCCATATCTCTCCACCATGAGCTTCCACGATCGTTTGGCAAATAGAGAGGCCGAGCCCCATACCCTCCGGCTTCGAGCTCTGAAAGGGTTCGAATGGAGAGCGCCCCTCGTCCAGATCAAGACCTGTTCCATTGTCTGCGACACTGAATTTCACAAGATCTTCCACGCCAGCCAAGAGCCCAATATCGATCTCGATCCTCGGCATGTCCTGATCTCTTGTCGCCTCGGCAGCGTTCCGGATCAGGTTCAGTATGACCTGTCGAATCTGCAGCGCATCGCACCAAACCTCAAAGTCGTCATCGCACTTTTTCAAGGAAACACGTGGCAAGGCCCCTTTGACACCGATCTTTGACAAAGAGATGCTTTGTTCGGCAAGTTCGTTCAAATTGGTGCGGCTTAGTTCAAACTCGCCGCGGGACACATAGTCTCGTAATTTTCGAACAATTTTCCCGGCCCGAACACACTGATTTGCAGCAGAGTCCAGCGCTTCTTGAACCATCGCAACAACCTCTGGCTCTGGTGAGTCCAGCATATCGCGCGCCGCTTCAAGATAGTTCGCGACAGCGGTGAGCGGCTGATTCAATTCATGAGCCATTGCCGAAGCCATGGTGCCAGCGGTGCTTAGTCGAGAAAAATTGCTTAGCTCGGCCTGCATCTGGCTGATCTGATGATCCGCAGCCTGTTGCGCAGTCACATCGCGGATATAGCCGGAGAAGTAACGGCGTTCCCCGATTTTCGCTTCGCCAATTGTCAGGTGTACCGGAACGATACTGCCATTCGCATGCCGCGCCTGGACAACACGGCCCTTACCAATGATCTGCTTCTCACCTGTATTGATATAGGTCTTTATATAATCATTGTGGTGCAGGCGATCAGCGCCGGTCATAAGCATGGATATGTTTTTCCCCATGACCTCACCGGCCGTCATACCAAACAGTTTCTCTGCGGATTGGCTGAACGCCATTATGACACCCACTTCATCAATCAGGATCATGGCATCCGGCACCGAAAGCAGCACCGTATCGAACAGTATGCTGAGTTCTTCGAGTGACTGGCTTGGATAGAGCTTACTCATCTGGAACTCAGCCTGTTGTATTGGCAGTCAGCAACATGCCGTCCTGACCGGACTCTATTTTGCGAGCGCGTTGCCGCAGATCAACCTGGGAACCGACATTAGAAGGCCGAGCCCCGCCACGTAACATCCCCAACAGTGCGCCGGGGCGCGACCGATTGGCACAGAGAATGTTCCGCCCTGGCAACCTTCGAGGGTTAAAGTCGCGCCCGCATTCAAGTGCATCCAGATCTTCGTAAGCCCAACCACAAGAAGCCCAAGGCCCAGTAGTATCTGGTATTTTTGGATCATTTCGGCACCTCCAACTCGCCCGTTCATTTAAGCAAATGGCGATCATGGACTATCCGTATTTTCCCTTATACGCGATGCCGAGCGCCTCTCCTAAAACTCGATTGTAGAGCGTCGAAAAGAACGGCGGGGAGAAGTCAAAATGTACTCTGCAACACGCGACGGATCGGGGAGTCATTCAAGCACGATTGCCGTTGGGCTCATGATGGGCCTTTTCGCCCTCTTGGCCATTATTGTTGCAGGAAACGCAGCCGATCCCGGCATGCATGCGCAAGCGCTAACGTTTCTTGGTCTGGCGATCTGTTTCATCCTTGGCGTCGCAGGCTGGGGCGGAAAGCTGGGTCATCGCAATCCATTCGATTCGAGTGTCTACGAAGATACAATTATCAAATACGGTGTCTTTGCGTCATCCTTCTGGGGGCTTGCTGGACTGCTGGTTGGCGTCGTTATCGCGCTGCAATTGACCTGGCCAGCACTCTTCTATTTTCCCGAATTCGGTTGGACGAACTTTGGACGTCTCCGCCCGCTCCATACATCAGCGGTGATTTTCGCGTTTGGCGGCAATGTCCTCATCGCGACGAGCTTCTACGTTGTTCAACGCACCTGCCGGGCCCGACTTGCGGGCGGAATGTGGCCCTGGTTCGTATTCTGGGGGTATCAGATCTTCATCGTGCTGGCGGCCACGGGTTATTTGTTGGGCGTTACACAGTCCAAGGAATATGCCGAGCCGGAATGGTATGTAGACCTTTGGCTGACCCTTGTCTGGGTGGCCTATTTGCTCGTCTTCCTCGGGACGCTTTGGAAGCGGAAAGAGCCGCATATCTATGTGGCGAATTGGTTCTACCTGTCATTCATCGTCACTATTGCGATGCTCCACATCGTCAACAATCTCTCGGTGCCGGTAAGCCTGACCGGGTCGAAATCGGTCCAGCTGTTTGCCGGTGTTCAGGATGCGATGACGCAATGGTGGTACGGCCACAATGCCGTCGGCTTCTTCCTGACCACGGGCTTCCTCGCCATCATGTACTACTTCATTCCGAAGCGAGTGAACCGGCCGGTCTATTCCTACCGCCTCTCCATTGTGCACTTCTGGAGCCTGATCTTCATCTATATCTGGGCCGGACCTCACCACCTTCACTACACCGCTTTGCCGCAATGGGCCCAAACCCTCGGTATGACCTTTTCGATCATGCTGTGGATGCCGAGCTGGGGCGGCATGATCAACGGTGTCATGACTTTGTCCGGTGCCTGGGACAGGCTTCGAACGGACCCGGTTGTCAGAATGATGGTGGTCAGCCTCGCTTTTTATGGCATGGCCACTTTCGAAGGTCCGTTGATGAGCGTGCGCGCCGTCAACGCACTCAGCCACTATACCGAATGGGGCATTGGTCACGTGCATTCCGGCGCACTTGGATGGGTCGGTTATATTTCTTTCGGAGCCCTTTATTGTCTTGCGCCCTGGCTCTGGAAACGCCCAGGCCTCTACTCCAAGAGCCTGGTGGAATGGCACTTCTGGATCTCCACGATTGGTATCCTCTTTTACATGATCTCTATGTGGTTTGCTGGGATCACCGAAGGCCTGATGTGGCGCGCCTACAATGAGTTCGGCTTCCTCGAATACAGTTTCGTCGAAACCGTGGAGGCGAAACACATCAGCTACATCATCCGCGCCTTCGGCGGCCTCCTCTACTTCGCCGGCGCAGTATTGATGGTCTTCAATCTCGTCATGACTGCCCTCGGGCGGGGAGAAGCACGCATAGCAGACACGAGGGGCACTCAAAGCGCATCACCAAGCCCCAATCTGGCACCAGCTTAACAGGAGTTGAAGACATGAGTGTCCTCGAAAACCATGATCTTCTGGAGCGGCATTCCCTCCTTTTGACAATCGGTATCCTGATCGTCGTGTCCATTGGTGGCATCATTCAGATGGCTCCGTTGATGTATATGGACAATACGATCGAGAAGGTCGACGGCATGCGGCCCTATACCCCGCTCGAACTGGCAGGCCGCGACATCTACATCCGCGAAGGCTGTTATGTCTGCCACTCTCAAATGGTTCGACCCTTGCGGGATGAGATAGAACGCTATGGCCATTACTCACTCGCCGCCGAGAGCATGTACGATCATCCTTTCCAATGGGGCTCAAAACGCACAGGTCCAGACCTTGCTCGGGTCGGGGGAAAATACTCCGTCGAATGGCAAGTCGAACATTTGATTGCACCGCGCTCGCTTGTTCCTGAATCGATTATGCCGCCCTACGCCTTTCTCGCCGAAAAGCGTCTAAGCTACGACAATATTGAACAACGGCTCCGAACCGAGCGGCTGGTTGGTGTACCGTACACAGATGAAATGATTGAGCATGCGAAACGCCATCTCGTAGCGCAGGCAGATCCTAATGAGCGGGGATATGATGATGTCGACGGTTTGATAGATGCCTACACAATTGCATCCGGGCGTGAGGGGACGGTCGAAGTGCGCGACTATGACGGCGACCCAGACCGCATCACCGAAATGGATGCCCTTGTTGCCTATCTGCAAATGACCGGAACACTAGTCGACTTCTCCACTTACGAAGCTGAAGACCTCAGCAACAGACGATAGGAGATCACTATGTATGAAGCGCTCGCAAGCTTTGCCCAAACCGGCGGTCTTATCTACTTCGTCATGACATTCCTCGGAGCACTGACATATGCGCTCTGGCCGGGCAATAAGTCTGTATTTGACCGCGCCGCGCACGCGCCTCTTGAAGACGGAGGCCCGGAAGCATGACCGAACTCAACCAGGACAAAAATATCGACCCCGTCACCAATGTCGAAACAACAGGACATAGTTGGGACGGCATTACCGAGCTGAACAACCCGCTGCCCCGTTGGTGGCTGAACATCTGGTACATGACCATCGCGTGGGCCGTCATCTATATGATCCTCATGCCCGCCATACCGGGTCTGCCGTTTACGGATCAAACCAATACAACGGGCGTGCGCGGTCACTCTGACCGGTCCGAAGTCGCTACTGCCCTTACACGATTGGAGACGCAGCGCCAGGACATGTCGACCGCACTATTGAGCGCCAGCCTGGAAGAGATTCTCACAGATCGTGACCTCCAGCAATTTGCTCTGGCCATGGGAGAAAGTGCCTTCGGCGACAATTGCGCGACATGTCACGGCTCCGGCGGACGAGGAGCCATCGGATACCCCTCGCTCGCTGATGACGTTTGGCTCTGGAGCGGGTCCCTGGAGGGGATTGAAACGACGATCAAGCATGGCATCCGCCATGAAACCAATCTCGACACGCGCTACTCCCTAATGCCGAACTTCGGACGCGACGGGATCCTGACAAGCGATCAGATAGACGACGTCGTTGCGCATATTTTGACAATTTCAGATCGTGCCAGCGACGTTCAAGCGTCAGCGCGCGGCGCACAGATATTTGCAGAGCAATGCTCATCCTGCCACGGCACCGAAGGCACCGGTGACCCCCTACAGGGTGCGCCCAATCTAACCGATGGCGAATGGCTTTTCGGCGGATCATCAACCGACATCTACAACTCCATTTATGTCGCCAGAAACGCCCACATGCCTGCCTGGGACAACCGATTGGACGAAGCCACCATCAAGGCGCTGTCAGTCTATGTCCACTCTTTGGGTGGGGGAGACTAGGTGCTCAGATGGCGTCTACGACAAACCTGATTAATCTGGTTGACGCAGGTCCAGGGTCGCCGCCCCCGCCTCCCCAACCAAGAGATCTCTATTCAAAACGCCAGCAGATCTATCCGAAGCTCGCGCACGGAAAGTTTCGGTCAGTGAAATGGTTGGTCATGGCCGTATCCTTGCTCATCTACTACGCCATTCCGTGGCTCAGATGGGAGCGCGGCGAAGGGATACCTAATCAAGCCGTCCTCGCCGACTTTGCAGGTGAGAAATTCTATTTCTTTTCGATCGAGATCTGGCCGCAGGAAGCCTACTATCTTGCCGGTCTTATGATCCTCGCAGCACTTGCCCTGTTCTTTGTGACCTCTCTGTTTGGACGAGTATGGTGCGGTTACGCGTGCCCGCAAACGGTCTGGACAGATTTGTACATATGGGTCGAGCGCGCCTTTGAAGGCGACCGCGCCGCGCGGATTCGCCTCGACAAAGCGCCCTGGTCCCTCAACAAGGCATGGCGGAAACTTGGCAAA
The DNA here is from genome assembly GCA_039817885.1 of Pseudomonadota bacterium. Taxonomy (GTDB): domain Bacteria; phylum Pseudomonadota; class Alphaproteobacteria; order Caulobacterales; family Hyphomonadaceae; genus CALLCD01. Next base: position 15,221 of record JBCBUY010000014.1, read on the forward strand.
CATACAATCTGGCTTGTCGTCGCATTTTGGACCGGAGGTGCGTTTGTTCTTTACTGGCATGACGCGCCGACAGTGGCGCGGGGATGGTTTTCGGGGGACGCCCCCCTTACCGCCTACTGGTTTGCCGGCATTCTCACTCTGACAACGTACTTCTTGGCCGGCACCATGCGCGAGCAATTGTGCACGTTCATGTGCCCCTGGCCACGTATTCAAGGTGCGCTCACAGACCAGCACGCGCTGAATGTCACCTATCGCTATGACCGAGGTGAACCGAGAGGACCTAAGCGCAAAACAGAAACCTGGGACAATCGAGGTGATTGCATTGACTGCAAGCAATGCGTTCAGGTTTGTCCAGTCGGCATCGACATACGGGATGGTGCACAGCTTGAGTGCATTCACTGCGCACTGTGCATCGACGCCTGTGATCAAATAATGAGGAAGGTCGACCGCCCAACCGGGCTGATCGCATATGATACGGACACGGCCGTTGCGGCCCGATCCCGCAACGAAACCCCTCCGAAACATCGCCTCGTGCGAACCCGGACTGTTCTTTATGCCGCCCTCATAGCAGCCATAAGCGCGCTGATGGTGTTTGGCTTAGCGACCAAAGCAACGTTCGAAGTCAATATACTCAAGGATCGCTCACCACCTTTCGTTCAGCTTTCCGAAGGGGGCGTGCGCAATGGGTACACTCTGAAACTTGTGAACAAGGCAAGCAGCGCAAGAACCATGCGCGTGACCCTTGAAGGTTCTGAAGAAACCTTCTTCGACATCGTCGGCCTGGACACCGAAACAGGTACACGCGCAACACTGCCAGTAGCGGCGCACGGGGTTGACCGCTATCGCATCCTCGTAACCGCCCCCGAAGGCGAATCCCAAACCCATATCAGCTTCACGCTCACCGATGTTGAAAGCGGGGAAACAGTCAACAATCGTGTGCCGTTTAGGACACCGCCAAAATGACAAAGACGACACATCCCAAACAATTCACAGGGTGGCATGCTTTAACATGGCTGATCGGATTTTTCGCCGTCATGTTCGCCGCAAACGGTATCTTCCTCTACCACGCCATTACATCCTTTCCGGGTGAGGACAGTCCGAAATCATACGTACAGGGCCTAAACTACAACAAGGTTCTGGGCGAGCGAACAGCGCAAGCCGAACGCGCCTGGACGGCAGAACTTGGAATTGACGGCAAGGACTTGGTGTTCCGCATTTCTGACAAGGACGGGCAGCCAATAGGCTGGCGGAGAGTGGGCCTCTTGATGCGCAGACCTGCAACGACATCAAGCGATACAGCAATAATAATGTCTCCCGGTAATCGCGGAGAGTATCGGGCAGATGCCACCAATTTCGATGCTGGAGAGTGGGAAGCTGTCGTCTCCGTCTTCGCCATAGGGGACGATAAAGTTGATTTCGTCGCCCACAAGACACTGAGTTTGCCATGACGAATGCCGTTCTGGGAGACACGCATATTGCATCGCATCAGAGGCGAACAGCAGAGGTGCTGCACCACACAAACTTCGATGCCTTTGTGCGTGAAAAAAATGGCGTAAAAAAGCTGGATCTCTCTGTTCGCGGTGCAAAATGTGGCGGCTGCATTTCCAAAATTGAGCGCGCCATCAGAACCCAAAACGGCGTCACGTCCGCCAGGCTAAATCTGTCAAACGGTGAACTCAATATAATTGCAGACGACACCTTCTCTGCAAATGACGTCGCACGGGTCGTGACCGATCTTGGATATGGTGTGTCTGCACAATCGGCCAGCAAGGCAGCGGCCCATCAGAAGGCTGAAGAAAGTCATTTGCTGGTTGCCATGGGCGTTGCCGGATTTGCTGCGGCAAACATCATGCTACTCTCCGTCTCGGTCTGGGGCGGCGCGACGGAGATGGGCGAGCAAACCAGACAAGTCTTCCACGGCATATCCGGGCTAATTGCATTCCCCGTCATTGTCTTCTCAGGCCGTCACTTCTTTTCAAGCGCGTGGTCGGCGCTGAAACACCGAAATATGAACATGGATGTACCGGTGTCGTTGGCGATCTGGCTGGCCTTCGGTGTCAGCGTCTGGGAAACAATAAGTGGGGGCCAGCATGCTTACTTTGACGCCTGCGTCATGCTCTTGTTTTTCCTGCTCATTGGTCGATTTCTCGACGCACGTTTACGGCGGCGCGCGTTTGCGGCGGCGCGCGAACTGGCCGCTTTACGCAATCGGACGGTAAGCCGGATCACGCCGCGTGGGATCCACACGGTTCAAACAGATGACATAAAACCGGGTGAACGGATTCTGGTAGCCCCAGGCGAACAGACAGCTATCGACATCGAAGTGGTGGCCGGAGGGTCCGAGATTGATGAAAGCCTCGTGACGGGAGAAAGTCTGCCCCGGTTCGCCGGGATCGGATCAACTGTCTATTCAGGGTCAGTAAATATCGGCGCAGCCATTGAAGGCGTCGCTATCTCCGCGGCGGCGGACTCGCTCCTGGCCGACATCACGAACATGCTCGAAGCAGGAGAACAGCGGCGTTCTACGTATCGCAAAATAGCAGACCACGCTGTGTCACTATATGTACCCTTCGTTCATACGACAGCGCTCCTTGCTTTTGCGGCTTGGCTGATTATCGGTGCCAGCATAGAAGACGCCGTCCTCGTCGCCGCCTCTACGCTTATAATCACGTGTCCATGCGCGCTCGCGCTCGCAGCACCGGTTGCCCAGATGGTGGCAGCCGGACGGCTATTTAAGCTAGGGGCTTTTCTAAAGTCCGGCGACGCATTGGAACGGCTCGCAGCCATTGACCACATTGTATTTGATAAAACGGGAACGCTAACGCTTGGGATGCCGAAATGGATACCAACCTCTAAGGCCCGCGACAACCTGCATGACGCTGCAGAGATGGCACGCGCAAGCCGGCACCCACTATCACGTGCACTCGCCGCAGCCGCTGGCCCCGGCAAGACAGCCAAGGGCGTCGAAGAACATGCCGGAAAAGGCCTGCGCACCTGGACAAACACTCAAGAACATCGACTGGGCTCGGCGGACTGGGTTGGCGCTGGTGAACATCTGAAACAAGATGGACCTGTTCTCTGGTACCGCTCTGGTGATGCACACCCCGTTGCCTTCGAGTTCGAAGACGCCCCGCAGATCGGCGCTGAAAAGGCGGTCAAGGAGTTGAGCGCCATGGGCTTCGAGCTGGAAATCCTGTCTGGCGATCGCAGCAATGCCGTCGAAAAAATGGCGTGCCTGGTTGGTATTCCTCATTGGACAAGTGCGGCAAGTCCCCAGGAAAAGGCGGGCAGGCTGGAGCACCTCGCGGGGAAAGGAAAGCGCGTATTGATGATCGGCGACGGTCTCAACGATGCAGCAGCACTTTCGCTAGCGCATGCTGCCCTGGCACCTGGGGGAGCGGTCGATATCAGCCAAGCGTCAGCTGATGTCGTTTTTTCAGGTGGTCTCAAAACCATTCCACAAATCCTGGCTGTTGCTCAGGCGGCAAAGCAAACAATGCTGCAAAATTTCGCCTTGGCAGCAGCTTACAATCTCGTCGCCGTGCCGATCGCTGTGACAGGCAATGTCACGCCGCTCATTGCCGCAATTGCGATGTCCGTATCTTCGCTGATTGTCACTTTAAATGCCATTCGTAGGCGCTAGGGGGGAGATATTGTTATGGACATCATTGCCTATCTCATTCCCGCCGCCCTAGCGCTTGGAGCGCTAGGTCTGGTCGCTTTCATCTGGTCCGTCAAAGCAGGACAATTCGATGACCCAGACGGCGCAGCCTATCGCATTCTGCTCGACAATGACGAAGACTGGCCTCTTTCCTAGCCAACACAGTCGTCAGGCGCGAATGGCTACGTAGTTTTCCGGATTCTACGGCCACCCTGTTGATCTAGTATCAACAAGCAAACACGACCGGTTCAAATAGATTGATAGAGACCCAGATATGAGCCAGGCAGAGATATTATCTGGTCAAGCAGACGCTAACCGCGGTTTAAGCACCAAGGTATTGACCTGGATCCGATCAATGAAAGACCGGCGTCAAGATCTGTTTTGGGCCTGGATACTCTATCAAACAGTCAAGGGCACGATGACGACGTCCCTCGTTTGGGGACCATTGATCCTGTGGTGGGCAAAGTCCTAAGAGCGGCGCGGGGCGCTCCCCCATGTCAATGACCTCTCTTTGATCGAGCAAGCGGTTCTGTTAGGCATCGAACAGGCACTGCAGAAATGGCTGCCGTCAAATGACATACCTTGCGGAAGTCTGATACCTGAGTGGGCACAAGCTACACACCTGAAAAAATAGAGGTCTCCTAGTGATGATGCCTTGGTCAAACAGCCTCGCTGGGCTTCGAGTTTTTCTTTTGGCGCTCTGCGCAATCATGCTGGGCTTCGATGCCATAGCCCACCCCGAAGACGATTTTTGTGAAGCGATATCGGGCCTCGATCCCGTCCTCTGCCAACAGCTCGCTGAAGCCAACAGATCCGACGCCCCACCAATCAGACCACTTGTCGACGAGGCCGGCAATGTTCGCTCGCCGCTGGATACGGCGCTGACATATTTCGATATCGGTGTGCATCATATCTTGCCCGGCGGGACAGATCATATTCTGTTCGTGCTCGCACTTTTCTTGGCATCCGAGCGAACGCGCAGCCTCATCTTGCAAATATCGGCCTTCACTGTGGCACATACGGCGACGCTTGGTCTTGCCGCCGCAGGGATGATCCATCCTCCCGCATCTATAGTAGACCTTGATTGCCCTGTCGATCGCTTTCGTGGCTGTCGAGAACCTCTGCTTCAAAGACATAACCAAATGGCGGCCATTGGTCGTCTTCGGATTTGGCTTGTTCCATGGGATGGGGTTTGCCGGCTTCATTTCCGAGGTCGGATTGCCACCAGAACAGTTCTGGTCGTCACTTATTGGGTTCAATCTCGGCGTCGAGATCGGGCAGCTAGCCGTCATTGCCGCAGCGCTGCTGCTCAGCATACCGCTCAAACAAGCCCTGAACGCTGCGTCACTGTCCTATCGACAGGTGGTCGTTTGGCCAGCCTCGGTAATGATCGCAGCCATCGGACTCTGGTGGGCCATAGCGCGGAGCTTCGGATTGTAGCTCCCGCCACGGCTCTACCATCTTGCTGCTCTAACCCCCGGTGCCATCAAGGCCGCGAATACGAAGCAAAGGTTCGATCTCGGGGTCTTTTCCACGGAAGTTTCGATAGAGTTCATCGGCTTCTCTAAGGCCGCCGGACTCATATACCCATCGCTTCAGCTTACCAGCGAGTTCAGGGTCATATATATCGCCAGTCTCTTGAAACGCCGTGAATCCATCAGCATCCAGAATTTCAGACCAAAGATAGGCGTAATATCCTGCCGAATATCCACCTGCAAATATGTGCGCAAAATATTGACTGCGATACCGCGGCTCAATTTCCTCAAGCAGGCCATAGTCTCTCAACACTTGTTCTTCGAAGGCCCGCGCATCGGTAATCTCTGCGGCCTCTTCTGGAGACAATCTGTGCCAGGCAAGATCCAACAGCGAGGCAGCAATGAACTCAGTGGTCTTGAAGCCTTGGTTGAACGTTGACGCATTCCGCATTTTCTCGATCAGTTCGCCCGGAATAACCTCATCGGTCTCCGTATGCTTGGCGTAGTCTGCCAAGACCTGATCTTGTCCCGCCCAATGTTCCAAGATCTGCGCGGGAAACTCGGTGTAGTCGCGCGGCCCACTCACCCCTGAGAAATTCTCGTAACGCACTTGCGTCATGAGCCCATGCAGTCCGTGACCAAATTCGTGAAACAGCGTCTCAACCTCGTCAAAGCGCATCAGCGTCGGCTCGCCGTCCGGCGGCGAAATAAGATTGAGATTGTTCGTGATAATCGGCCGAATAAGGTCGCCATCAACATCCGAGGAGCCGCGATAGCTGCTCATCCATGCACCACCGCGCTTGGAGTCACGCGCATACATGTCCATCATGAAGAGACCGAGGTGCGCGCCGTTCTCATCCTTTACATCATAAGATGTAACAACGGGGTTCCACAGCGGCGTCTCAACTTCCTCAAACGTAATGCCGAAGAGTTTCGTGGCCATGTCGAACGCACCCTGCCGGACCGCATTCAACTCAAAATACGGGGCCAGAGCGGCATCATCGAAGGCATAACGATCCTGGCGCACTCGCTCAGCATAGTGCCACCAGTCATGCCCAGCCGCCGTGAAGCTCTCACCATCCGCCTCGATTAGGGACTGTATGTCAGCAAGTTCCTGGCGCGCACGCTCAAGACCCGGGCGCCAGACACGAAGCAAGAACTCCTCAGCCGCTTCGGGTGTTTTCGCCATACGAGGCTCGAGCTGATAATGCGCATGGGACGCATAACCCATAAGCTGCGCCCGTTCCGCTCGAAGCTGTGCAACCCTGATCGCGAGGGGACCATTGTCATTGTCTCCCTGCGCCGCGCGCAGACGATACGCATCAAAGAGCTGCTCGCGCAGGTCCCGATTTGTAGACTGCGTCATGAACGTCTCATAAGGCGACCGGTTCAGACCGACCACCCACTTGTCTTCCCCATCGACCTTGATGGCCGCTTTGAAACTATCGCTTAGCCCGCCGAGATCTGCCTCGTCCGTAATCTCCAGTTTGAAGCCTGTTGTTGCCTTGAGCAGATTTTGACCAAACGCCGTCGTTAAGCCGGAGATTTCTTCATTTATGGCCGCGACGCGCGCTTTCCTTTCAGGGTCGAGTGCTGCACCGGCGCGAACAAAATCGCGATGCGTGAGCTCAAGCAGCCGCGCGGCCTGCTCATCCAGTTCCAGTGTATCTCTCTGCTCATATACAGCTTTCACCCGATCAAACAGCGCTTCGTTGAGAAGGATGGCATCCGTCTCACGCGTGAGCATTGGATAAATCTCGGTTTCCAGTGCTCTCAGCGTATCATTGGTGTCGGTGCTCGTAATATTGCCGAACGTGGAGGCAACCTTGCTGATAAGGCGGCCGGACACATCCAGCGCAACAATCGTGTTCTCGAATGTGGGCGCATCATCATTATTCACGATGGCGTCGATATCGGCCCGAAGCTCAAGCACACCCGCCTTGATCGCTGGCATATAATGCGCGTCTGTGATCTCCGCAAAAGGCGGTGCTCCGTAGGGCGTTTCCCACTCTGGGATGAAAGGATTGCCTTGAAGCTCTGCCTCAGTGACCACAATGTCCTCGACGGCAGTGCCAGATTGCGACCCACTCACCTCTGCCGAACTCTGACCGCCAGTGTCTGAAGATTGGTCGCCGCCGCAAGCCGCGAGCCCCATTGCCAAGACCGTAGCAGATACGGCTGTACGAAACGCTTTCACATCAGTCTCCCATCATATCATGCTCGGCGATTTGCCGAGTCACCGCCAATTTCGCGGTCCATTTCGCCAGCAACAGAGCATAGGCTGCGTCCAGTTTCAAACAGCGATATGTCATTGTGTTACGCGTGATGGCCGCGACTGATGTTACAGACGGATCGGATGCCACCTTATGCGACTCTTCAGATTGGACAGAGGGCTGTTCTAAAGAAAGCTATGTAACACGCCCTCAAAGTGCCTAGGGCCTATCATGGATGCCCCGCCTGGTCGTCAGGTAAGTGGCGAAACTCGCAAGCCAATGACTCCCTGAATAATGCTCATCGGACACCGCCGCGATGCCCACATCACGGTGTAATTCCGAAGACGCCATAAGCGCTGCGATCCGCTCATCGCCCTCAGGCAGAGCAGTGGCAATCCCCTCCAAGGCCCAAGCGCGCGACAGGTTTACACCATCCAGGTGGACCAACTTACCGTCCGATGCATCGAGCACGATCCCGGGATCAAGCCAATCGGCATACCCGTCTGTAGGGATGAGTGGCAGGAACAAGGTAAGCCAGTCTGAGAAATCATTCCCCGACAAGACCCGCCGCATCAAATCGGCTTCCATCAAACAAGGAGACAGAAAATCTTCCCCCGAGGGTTCATAGGCAAGCGGACAATCAACGTCATCGCTGTAAAAGCTGCGTATCTTCTCAACAAGCGCATCCTCGAGCGCTTGATCTCCGACACCCCGGGCATAATCCAGCATCAAACCGAACGCAAACGCGGTCTGATTGTGGGTACCCAGACGGATCGGATAGGAGAGCTTTGGAAGCCAATCCTGAATTTGATCCACAATCGCCTCCTCAAGCGGACGAAGCGTGTCGCGCCATTCTCTGCTTTGTGGATCATCGCTTTCTTCCAGCTCAAGCACCAATTGAAGATACCAGGCAATACCATAGGGACGTTCAAATGATGCTCTTCCGTCGCCGAGATAGTATTCAACTTCCACAGCGAGGTTTTCGGGCGTGAAGCTCTTCGCTAGCGCGCCCCGAACATCATCAGCCAGAACACTGTCTGAACTCGTATTCAATAAGCGCGTAAGCAACCAATGGCCGTGAACCGAAGAATGCCAGTCAAAGCAGCCATAGAATGCTGGCGTCAAATCGCTGGGAGCTTTCACATCTGCGGGCGACTGCATCACGTGACTGATTTTGTTCGGGTACTCCCGATGAACGCAGTCCAATGCAAGAATGGCAAACCGATCCTGGAGCGTGACCGGCTCCGGACGATCGTCAGACGCGGCGATGGAGGTATCGTCCTTGGCGGGGCTGTCTTCTTGCGATGGAGAGCACGCAACCACCATTAATGATAAGACTATTGAAAAGAGAGTTTTCATCCGATCGCCCCTATGTCTCGAAGGTCTGTGGCCAGTGTGCGCCCAACAGGAAAACGGGCGCAAGGTGGAGACTGTTGAAAATCAGTCCGTCCATCACTCGGAGCACTAATATCCGGCTGAGCGCCAGGGAGTTTCAGCTGCGAGATCGCCGTTTCGTCCTTGCCGTCTCAAGCCTGGGACGTCACGTTTTCGCTTTAACCGCCAATAATTTCAGCAAAAACTCCAGGATCGACATTGCCGCCGCTGAGAACAATCCCGATGCTCTGGCCCTCAAAGTCGAGCTTGCCTGACAACAAGGCAGCCAACGCAACGGCCCCACCTGGCTCTATGACCAACTTCATATCCAAAAAGGCAAACCGCATGGCCGCGCGCACCTCCTCATCACTGACAGACAGGCCGCCGGTCAAATTTGTTCTGTTGATCGGAAATGTCAGCGCGCCGGGGGTCGGTGAAAGCAATGCATCGCAAATCGAACGCGCATCAGGATCATTGCTTTCCCGATGGCCGGACCTCAATGATCGCTTGTGGTCATTGAAGTCATCTGGCTCGACACTGTAAATCTCCGTATAAGGATTAGCTGACTTTACTGCGATTGAACTGCCCGCAATCAATCCCCCGCCGCCACAACAAACCAAAAGCTTGTCGAGCGTCACACCAATATCTTCCGTTTGCTGAGCAATTTCCAATCCGCATGTGCCCTGCCCGGCAATGATATCGAGATCATCATAGGAGGGAACCAACACAGCACCCCGTTCTGCAGCGAGCGCAGCACCAATTTCTTCACGGTCTTCCGTATAGCGATCATAGGAGATAATCTCTGCACCGTAGCCCCTCGTCCCATCTGTTTTAATCGCAGGCGCATCCTCGGGCATGACAATCGTGGCGGGAATACCGAGAATCTCTGCGGCCGCGGCAACACCTTGCGCATGATTGCCGGATGACCATGCGACAACGCCGGCGGCCCTCTCCTCCGAAGAAAGTTTGGAGAGCCGATTGAAAGCACCACGGAACTTGAAAGATCCGCTGCGCTGGAGATTCTCAGGCTTCACATAGACTTTGGCACCGACCCGTTCATCAAGCGGCACATAACGGAGAAGCGGTGTGCGGATCGCAAAGCTGCGAATACGGTCGCTGGCCTGCTCGATATCATCGATCGAGACACTGCCCGGAGCAGACGGCGAAGACGTATCAGACGCACCCATCCTTTGAATCAATTCCTGGTCTCCCCAAATCAACCCGCAGCCGATCGCCCAGCGAATACGGGCAGTTTATGTTTCGAGCGCAACGCATCAGCACCTGCTTTTAGAACACCTTAATTGGCACGAACCACGATGCCTTGCCAGCTGAATTCAGCCTCGAAGCGATGTATCGCTGAAGCGAATTTTCGCCGTGAGACGCCCGCGAGCGCCCATACGGACTCACACTAAGTAAGCCGATCGCGGACAATCCAGATCAATGCCCCAAGGAATAAAACCGCCATGGCATACCAGGTAAGCGCATAGGAGAGGTGCGCATTACGGAATTTGACAATTGTCATCCCACCCCGCGGCCAGTCCGTATCCGCACCATAATGATCTGCATCAATAAAGTACGGCGCTGGGTTCGAAGTTCGACTGTCTGCCGACAAGGCTGCGACGTCTCGGGAAAACCAGCGGCCCGCCTGCGGATCATTCGTCTCGAGGAAAGTACCGCCAGGCTCAGAGGCGCGAACCACCCCCTCTATATCCACAAGACCGCTTGGCGACGTCCACTCCGTTGAGACGGATCCCAGGGGCGTGAACCCGCGATTGATCCAGATATGCCCATCAACGGTCTTAAGCGGGGTCATCAGCCAATATCCGGCACCGAGCTCAGTCAGCGCCTTTACCTGTCGCGATCGGTCGTGCTGCAGCTCGCCCGTCGCCATAACACGGCGATAAGTAAGATCTTCCGATGTCTCCACACGGACCGGCGCAGCGACTGCATCCGTGTTCAGACGCGTGTTCACGGTTTCGATAAGATCAAGCTTCCAGGCGAGCCGCCGCATTTGCCAATTGCCGAGAAGCACAAGCGTGATGAAGACCATCCCGGCAAAACCAAGCATCAGGCCGTCGACCCAGAATGGCCGCGGCGACCTGTCTTCTGTCGTCACGGCAGATTTCGCACGCGTTCGATCTGCTCATGAGCTGGCATCATGTTTTCATGGAGATGGAACATGACCCATATCGAGCCGGCAAGCACGATCACAAGGATAATGGCGGTGAACGCGATGGACATAGCCTGCCAGCCATCCTCTGCCTTCAGCGTAACGTGCAGGAAGTAGTAGATATGAACAAGGATCTGAGCCGCCCCAAGCGCGAAGATAATCCCAATCGCAAGTATCGCATTGTTCACCGAACCGGACATCACCACCCAAAATGGGATCACCGTAAGCACGACGGACAAACCAAACCCGATAAGGTAGGACCGGTAGGAGCCGTGAGAACCATGATCCTGGTCTGTCTCTTGGGTCGTCTCGCTCATAGAAGCACTCCGGTGAGATAAACGAAGGAAAACACACCAATCCAGATCAGATCGAGGAAGTGCCAGAACAGGCTAAGACACAGAATGCGGCGCTTATTCTCGGCGGTAAGACCATGCATCTGGACCTGGGTGAGAAGCACGCAAAGCCAAATGCAGCCCGCGGTCACGTGAAGCCCATGTGTGCCAACAAGAAAATAAAAGGACGATAAGAAGGCGCTGGCCATCGGCGTCGCACCTATATGCCAGAGATGTCCGAATTCTCGGAGCTCTAGGCCCAAAAAGGCAAAGCCAAAGAGACCAGTAACGATCAGCCAGCGGATCATATTTCTCTGTCGGCCCATCTGCATATCGATCACCGCGAAACCGTAGGTGATCGATGAAAAGAGCAGCATGAAGGTCGAAACGAGAATCATATCGATCTCGAAGAGATCCACAGGTGCAGGACCTGCAGCATAGCTCTGACCAAGCACGGCATAGACAGCAAAGAGAATGCCGAAGATCAAACAATCGCTCATCAGATAGAGCCAAAACCCGAGCATGGTGCCCGCCTCATGCCCATGATGATCTTCGTCGTCGTGGTGGTCTTCAGTGACGTAGAAGTCGAAGGTCGGCTCTTCGTCTTTAAGCGCGCCGAGGCCAAGGTCCGTTGGAGTGTGCATCATTCCGCCGGCTCCAACATCAATTTTGTGCGTGCACCCTCAATCTCAGCGACCTCCTCTGCAGGCACATAATAGTCGCGATCATAATTAAACGTGTGAAAAATACCGTAGGCGAGTGATGCAACAAAGGTCAGCGCCGCCAACCACCAAATGTGCCAAACCAACGCGAACCCCATTATGGTCATCAGTCCTGAGAGAATGATACCCGTCGCCGTGCTGTGTGGCATGTGAATTGGCACAAAGCCATCTTGCGGTCGTCGGTGCCCATGGCTCTTCATATGATGCCAGGCATCAAGATCATAAACGCGAGGGCTAAAAGCAAAATTATAATATGGGGGCGGTGAGGCCGTGGACCATTCCAGCGTGCGGCCATTCCAAGGATCGCCTGTTATGTCCTTGAGCGCCTCACGTTTGCGGATTGAAACAACGATCTGAACGACGAAAGCGACAATACCAACCGCAACGCAAAGCGCGCCGACCAGAGCCGTAACAAAATAACCGGCATAGATCGTGTCCTCAAATTGGCTGAGGCGCCGTGTAACCCCCATCAATCCGAGCACATAGAGCGGCATGAAAGCGAAATAGAAGCCGATGAGCCAGCCCCAAAAACTGACTTTGCCCCAAAACGGATCGAGCTTGAACCCGAAAGCCTTTGGCCACCAAAAATTGATACCCGCAAAAATGCCGAACACAACACCGCCTATAATGACATTGTGAAAATGGGCGACCAAAAACAGCGAATTATGAAGGACATAATCGGCGGGAGGCACGGCTAGCAGGACGCCCGTCATACCTCCAATGACGAAGGTCAGCATAAACCCAATCACCCAGAGCATCGGGACTTCAAAACGGATTCGCCCCTTATACATTGTGAACAGCCAATTGAAGATCTTCGCTCCCGTGGGAATCGAGATGACCATGGTCGTAATACCGAAGAAGGAATTGACGTCCGCCCCGGCCCCCATAGTGAAGAAATGGTGCAGCCAGACAATGTAAGACAGGATCATGATCACGCAGGTCGCATAGACCATCGAGGTATAGCCAAAGAGGCGCTTACCAGTGAACGCCGGCACGATTTCAGAAAAGATCCCGAAGACGGGCAGTGTAAGAATGTAAACCTCTGGATGTCCCCAAATCCAAATGAGGTTCACATACATCATCGGATTGCCACCGAGCTCGTTCGTAAAGAAATGCGTCCCGATATAGCGGTCAGCGGTAAGCAGAGCGAGTGTCGCCGTCAGAACCGGGAACGTGGCCACGATCAGCACATTTGTACAAAGCGTGGTCCAACAGAAAACCGGCATTTTCATCCAGGTCATCCCGGGCGCGCGCATTTTCACAAGCGTGACAATGAGATTGATCCCGGAAAGGGTCGTGCCGATCCCAGCTATGTTCAAAGACCAAAGATAATAGTCCATCCCGACGCCCGGACTGAACTTCAATCCGGAAAGCGGCGGATAGGCCAGCCATCCAACAGTTGCAAACTCTCCGATGAATAACGATGCCATAATCAGGACTGCACCGGATACCGTTAGCCAGAAGCTGAAATTGTTCAGAAATGGAAACGCAACATCCCGCGCGCCGATCTGCAACGGCATGACATAATTCATAAACCCTGTGACGAAGGGCATCGCCACGAAGAATATCATGATCACGCCATGGGCCGTGAAAACCTGATCATAATGGTGAGGCGGCAAGTAACCAATATACCCTGCAGAGGCCAGGGCCTGGTGCCCACGCATCAAAAGCGCATCGGCGAACCCGCGGATTAGCATCACCGTTCCAAGGACCATATACATGATCCCAATCTTCTTATGGTCGATGGAGGTGAACCACTCGTTCCAGAGATAGCCCCAGAGCTTGTAATAGGTCACAGCCCCAACGGCAGCAAGGCCGATCAGGACGGTTCCAATAAAGGTCGCGCCAATAATTGGATCGTAGAAGAACGGAAACACATCCCAGGTCAGTTTGCCGAAAATGGGGTGAGCTTCGGCGGCCCCTGCTGTGCCATGAACACCGTCGGGTGAGGCCATATCCTAGCCCTCATCCACATAGGTCTCGACGATCTCAGCCTGGAGATCAGTCGGCTTGCCGCTGATGGCGGCAAGTATCTCATCAGACCGCTCGCGCATATCCGGCCGCAGCATCAAATAGAGCGCCTGTGTATCATCGACGGAACAGAAACCGCGATAGAGATCGCGATTGTAGAGACCTTCCAAACCTCCGCCGCCAAGAGCATCTACCATCATCATATCATTTCGGCAGAGGGCATCGCCGCCGGCGCACATATTCAGTATTTTGTCCCAGAGACCCGTCTCGATACCACTATAATATTCTACCGGATTTCCAATGCTTGGGCGTGCAAGCTCCACAAACTCGTCTTCGCTCAGATACGAACCATCTGTTCTGACGTGCGCAACCCAACCGCTAAATTCCTCCGGACTGAGCCCGTGAAAATCGAAGCGCATCTGCGAAAATCCCGCACCGCTATAATTTGCAGAAAATCCCTTATAGATCCCGGGCTCATTGATGACGGCGTTGAGCTCTGTCTGCATACCTGCCATTGCGTAGATCATCCCCGACAGAGCCGGGACATAGAAGGAATTCATGACTGTATCTGAAGTGAGTTGGAATTCGATTGGCTGATCAACCACAGCGGCAACTTCGTTTACGGTGGCAATGCCTTGTTCCGGATAGATAAACATCCACTTCCAATCGAGGGCGACGACCTGAATAATCAGAGGGTCGACCTCCGGGTCTACGGGTACCTCAGCCGAGATCCGACGAAGAGGCTCATAGGGATCAAGGCGGTGTGTTGCGACCCAAGTCAGTCCTGCAAGGCATGAGATGATGGCAAGGGGCACTGACCAGACAACAATTTCCAGGCTAATCGAATGATCCCAGTCCGGTTCGTATCGCGCCTTCTTGTTGGATGAGCGATAATGGAACGCAAAGAATATTGTTAATGCCATAACCGGGACAATAACAATCAGCATAAGGACAGTTGAATAAACAATAAGCTGGCCCTGCTGAGTGGCAACATCACCGGCGGGGTTCAGAACAACAAGTTCACATCCGGCTAGAAACACTGCCAGCGAGACGGCAAGCATTGATTGGAAAAACCGCAACGCAATCACCTTTAGGGGCCATAAGCCATCAAAAACTTCTAGCGTTTCTTCTCTAGCCTGGAAGTAGCAAACATGTCTTTCGCATTCTATGGCACACAATGACGCGATCGGCGAAAAATTCGAGCGAAGAGTCTCAAAATTGTTTATATGGACACAAAAAGCAGAGGCGCATCGTGACTGAAGCCACATCCATCCGGGCCCAAACCGCAACGCTCGATGAGGTCGTCACCACCGTGATAATGGCGCGTGTGACGGATTTCTTTGGTTTTTTTGTTTATGCCATCGCCTCGGCCCTGGTCTTTCCCAGACTCTTCTTTCCGATGGTCGATCCCGTAACGGGCACATTGCTGTCCTTTGCTGTCTTCTCCCTGGCTTTTTTGGCGAGACCTTTTGCAAGTTATGCCAGCCGCGGGATCCAGCAAAAAATCGGACGGGCGAGCAAAATCACCCTGGCCCTCCTCATCCTCGGCAGCTCCACCATGGCGATCGGTTTACTACCTGGATACAATGAGATTGGTTTAGCTGCGCCAATTTTGCTTGCGGCATTACGGATCGCACAGGGCCTTGGTTTGGGTGGATCCTGGGATGGACTAACACTTCAGCTACAAAACGCTGCCCCTGAAAAACGAATTGGGCTCTATGCCATGGTGCCCCAACTTGGCGGACCAATCGGCTTTTGTGTTGCAGCCTCGCTATTCTTTGTCCTCACCGGCTTTCTGACGGATGAGGAGTTCATCAATTATGGCTGGCGATTCGCATTTTTTGCTGTCCTGGCGGTGAATGTCGTATCGCTCTTTGCGCGCCTGCGTTTGCTCACAACCGATTTCGGTGCCGATGCAGACCTGCTGCAATCAGCGCCATTCGTCCCAATGCTGCAGAGCCAATGGCGTCCCATCCTCCTGTCGACCATGTTGCCGCTCGCGAGCTATGCGCTGTTCCACATGGTCACCGTTTTCCCGCTCGGATACGTCATCTTGTATTCGGATCATGATATTTCGCGAATTCTGCTATTACAGATGCTGGGCGGCGGGCTTGCAATCGGGTCGGTCATCGCATCGGGAATACTTGCCGATCGATACGGGCGAAACTGGGTCTTGTGGGTCAGCAATGCGTTGATCCTGGTCTTGTGCCTCACTATCAACACACTGGAGAATCGTCCGGGCATCTACATCATTCTTGGCTTCGTCCTGCTCGGATTCGCCATCGGACAGGCAAGCGCATTTTCACCTGACCGCTACAAGCCAAAATACCGGTATTCGGGCAGTGCGCTGTCGACCAATCTGTCCTGGATAGTCGGGGCAGCTTTTGCGCCGCTGTGCGGACTGTATCTGACCGCCGCATTCGGGCTTTGGGCGGCTTCCCTATACCTCCTCTCAGGCGTACTTGTGACCGGTCTCACACTATATCTGCTGCAACTTCGCGAGAAGATTCTGTCACGCCAGTAAACAGACGTGACCTCAATACCAGCCCCTCGGCGAAAAACTCAGTTCAAAGGCGACAGCATCTTTAGAACGAATCCAAATTCGAAAATGTCCAAACCCAGGTGCAACCAAGTCGAATACCCAACAAAAACAAGTGAACCGATCACAAAGGTCGTGCTAGGCTGAAATGCGCACGATATAGATTGCCGGTCATCCCCAGGGAGGGAAAGGGGACGCAGGACATGCAGGAACTTCTAGAGGAGCTAAGGCAGCGTAAGGTCTTCCGCGCGGTGGTTGCCTATTGCGTAGCGGGATGGGCCATAATTCAGCTCACCATGGCGCTAGAAACAACGCTCAACCTGCCACCCTGGTTCGACACGATCTTCACCATCGCCGTTATTTTGGGGTTTCCGGCCTGTCTCGTTCTGGCTTGGGCATTCGACTGGACGCGCGACGGGATCAAACCGACACCGAATGCGAGCCCCACCGTCAGAAACGGAAGCTTGATACTGCTTAGCGGATTCACGCTGCTTGCCCTCTTCGGGATTTCTCGGGTCGGCCTGCCCTCAAACGCGCCCCAAGCGACGCTGGAAGCCTCAGCCTCAACCGGATCCAGTATACTTTCCCGGGAAGCCCGGGATGTTTTGCCAAAATCGATCGCTGTTCTCCCCTTCGAAGATTCCAGCCCCACGGCAGAACGGCAATATTTCGCTGACGGTATGGCCGAAGAGATAACCAACGCCCTGGTGAAGCTGCCAGACCTTAACGTAGCAGGACGAACATCGGCGTTCAGCTGGCGCGACCGAGGCAGCGAAACAACAGCGATACGCAATGCCCTGGGTGTCGCCTATATTCTTACGGGCTCGGTCCGCCAGCAGGATGAAACTCTGCGCATCACAGCAGCGCTGATCCGCACCGATGACAGTTTCCATCAATGGTCGGAGACCTATGAAGGCACACTGGACGATGTCTTTGATCTACAAGATTCCATTGCTCGGTCGATCGCCGCTGAGCTTGATATCGTTCTTGAGGGGTCGGGCGAGGCGCGACTTGTAAAGCAGCAAACCACCAGTGGCACTGCCCATGATCTCGTTCTGCGGGCACGGGCGGCCTACCGACAGACGCCCGACGCCGAGACGTTTGAACTGGCCGAGGACATGCTGGAACAGGCCGTAGCCATCGATCCCAATTATGTCGCCGCATGGATCGAAATCGCAACACTGAACAATTTCGCCTCCGGCTATATTGGAGCCCGGTCACCAAAAGCAGCCTTCGCTGTCTCTCAAAATGCCATTGCAAAGGCACTCGCGGTCGATCCAGACGCAGCTCTCTCCGTGATCTGGTCAGCCAATATCAACTACTTCGAAGGCAACCTTGTGAATGCCTACAGGCTCGCGGAAAAAGCGATGGCGCTGGAACCTGACAATGGCGGGATCGTCTTCAGCTTCGGCCACTACAACGCGATCTTCGGATATACAGAGCGCGCTGAACCATATCTTGACCGAGCAATTCAACTCGACCCGCTGGATGCATTTGCATGGAACACACGGGCCCTGGTCAGCCAGAATCTCGGTCATTTTGATCGCAGTGAGATGGAAGCCGAACGCGCCGTGGAGCTTGGCGACTTCTCCGCCCTCGACACACTCGCCTGGAACGCTGTGGCCCAAGGAGATCCGGACACAGCTCACGCTCGGAACATGCAACTATACGAAGTCGCCGGTCAGCAATTGGGCGGCGGGCTAGATGCCCGCATGCTATGGGAATCACTTAGTCGCGCGATCTATTATGGTGCCGAGAATGACGTCGCCATGCTGCGCAAAATGTCCGAATTGCAATTCTCGTCCGCCGATTTCGAGCCCGATGGCGTGACCATAAATGTTGCGGCAAGGTTGGGCATGGCTGAATCCTTTTTCGACCAGTGGCGGGACGTGTATGCCTCTAAAAGCACGCTTGCCGTTTCGCTTTGGAGCGATTTTGAATGGGCGAAGGCAATCCGCGGAGACGCTGCCTTCCCGCGCTTTGTCGAGCGCGAAGGCTTTCTAAAGCTCTGGCAGACTTATGGGTGGCCTGAAATCTGTCGGCCCAATCCGGGCACGGACGGGTCAGATGGTCAGTTCAGCTGCAAGTGATCACAGAATCAGCAATCCGCAGGCGGAACGGGCGGACCGTACTGAGGCAGTATAGTCGCTGGCGTGCAATCGACCTGCGGCACACCCATCAAGTAAAGATAAGAATTGTGGTGGTGCTGGTTCTGCGCCTGATCGATATAACTCACCGAGGGCGGCAATTGAATATGACTCAACGGAACGACTGTCTCGGGCTGCGCCCAGGGACCAGACAGACGAGCAACATCGGCCCACCCCTTTATCGCCAGACGGATAGTGTCGTCCTCTATTGAATGCCCGAGGGGTTCGGGAATGTTCCTAGTCAGCGTCTCGAGGATTGAGCCATACCATAAGGGAATGGTGTCGAGTGGATTGATGATCTGAAAGAAATTCGCGTTCTCGCCAAACCAGTTGGCAAAAACAGGATTGCCGGCCCCAGGGCCCGCCGATGCGTAGGCGGACAGAAGCGTCTCACCAGAATTCGTCCAGCTTTCTGAGACCTCGATAAGCCAAGCCAGCACCATCGCAACCAGACCACCGCCTTGGCTATGACCGCACACATGCACAATCATGCCATGCGTCTTAGCTGCTTCATCGGCCAAAAACCGCTGAAGAGACACACCCACCTCGTCGGTCGCGCTTAACATGCCTTCGACGGCGTGAAGGTAGGGTGTTGAAACAGTCGCGCCCGGAATATTGGCATACGGAAAGACAGATTGCCCCTTTGGCACGTCTTCCCACATGCTCGATATACTCGTCATCACAGTGCCGCGCAGAACAACCGCATAGGTCGACGAGTCCGCAAGACGCGCGACATAGAGCATATTGTCATCGACATGGCCAAGCACAGGCCCCCAAACGAGCGACCATCTTGCACCCGTCGCATAATTTGGCTTAGCAAGCTCTTCGATAATGGCGTTATGAACCGTAGGTATCGGCTTGCCGACTTCGGCGTTTGCAATGGCAGCAAGTGTTACAAGCTGACCAGCGAGGTTCGCATTATACTCCATTTTGAGAGACTGGCGACTCCGAGCACGTCTGACAACACCTCGAGGGGTAACACAATTCTGGGTGTTCTTTGCCCGAGCTTAAACCTGGCTTCGAAATACGCCTACAAATCAATGGATCCGGAACCGCTTGGCACCCAATTCAACACAAGGCCATAACGCTTTGTTCGGCATAATAAGCGTACATAGACATAGTGAAATTTGACACCTTGATCGGCCATGACGCAGGATTTGCAAATCAAAACAGCACCCGCTCCCACGAGATCCGCTGTGGCTAAGCTAACGACAAGTGTCGTAATTCCGACCTTCAACCGGGCACAAATGCTCAAAGAGTGTCTCGCCGCCATAATGGCGCAGACCATGCAACCTTTTGAAATCCTCGTCGTGAACGATGGCAGCTCCGACGAAACACAACATGTCACCGCATCTTGTGCTCCATCAGCAAGAGTCATCACCCAGTCCAACCAGGGTAAGTCCGCTGCGCTCAACACCGCGCTTGAACAGGTACGTGGTGACTGCGTTTGGATCATAGACGATGATGATATCGTCCTGCCGCAAGCTCTCGAAATCTTGACAAGTCTATTGGAGCGAGCCCCCGACGCAGGATTTGCCTATGGCCGTCATGACCGCTTTAACGACCATTTAGACAGCACACGGAAATTCCTCGGCACGGGATATTGGCAGCACTGCGCACCAGACACCTTTCTTCAAGCAACGCTCGAAGACCTGTTTGTGCATCAAACTGGCATGCTCGTTCGCACCAGCAGCTACAAACGTGTCGGCCAATTCAATGTAAACCTGTCGAGATCGCAGGATTATGACATGCTGCTGAGACTGGCGCGACACTTCACGCCTGCGATTTCGGACGAAGTCGTCTTTTGGCAACGCCAACATTCCGGTCGCCGCGGACCGCTATCAGACAGGTTCGATGTCGTCGAAACAGAGACCAAATGGATCAAGAACGATCAAGAGATCTTTCGTCGCGTTCGTCAGGATTGGCCACTGGAACTGTTTCTAGCCACGCGCAGAATTAACAATGCCGATGAGCATCGGATGGCGCTTATCAATCGCGGAGTGGTCTTGGCACGACGGAAGCTGTGGCGTGAAGCCCTAACAGATTTGGACCACGCATCCCGCCAATCTGCAAACCCTCTGTCCTCGGACGAACTGTCATCGCTGCGACGGATATTTGCGAGCAAATATGGGTGCGCGGAATTGCTGACCCCTGGTGCACCGCGCGCATCCATCCTGAAATTTGCTTCGACAGGGCATCACTCAGCTCTTACCCGCGCCATGGCGCGCGGCCTCGTTTGGCGAATTAGAGAGAGCGCTGTCTCCGGCCGCATCAAACATGCTGCCGCGTTGTCTCGCCTATTCTGGACGCTGGTCCGATAAGGTTGCCCAAGGCAGAGCAGAAGGTGACCAAGCCCGCCGCCACAACAGACAGGACTTTATCGCGTCCGAAACGCCGGCTCTTCCGGTCTCAATCGAGCTGCCACTTGTCCAGCCTCGCCCAGAAAAACAGACTCAACTGTCTCAATGCTTGGATACATTGAGAAGATCCCCACCTGCAGTTCACTGAGCCTGTCCGGATCTCCGCAAGTATAGGTCAGATTAATGTCGACATCAGCCGTGTGATCATGATCTCCATGATCATCATGTTCGTCGTCTTCATGCCCATTATCATCGTGCCCGTCATGCGCACCCGCATCTGTTTCAGAGGCAACAAACCCCTCAGGCAAATCAATGTCGACTGAATCAGCAAGGTCACACTGGCCCCTGGGGTCAGGCGTGATCAACTTCTCCGCCTCCGACAAATCGCGCAAAAGGACCTCGACAGCTTCCCGTTCCTCCGGTGTGTTCGGCTTCGATTCAAACCCCAAGACATCCTGAAGCGGCCCGGTCAGCGTGACCGACAGGGTGTCATCATCTATCGCGGCAAACAGTGACCAGGCACCATGGACATGTGCGGAACCCGCACCTTGATCATGCGCCTCGTCTGAATGATGCGCGTCGTGGTCATCATGCCCTTCATCCGCGTGATGATCTTCGTGATCATCGTGCTCTTCCTCCGCATGGTGATCCTCATGATCATCATGCGCGTCAGCGGAATGGTGCGCATCGTGTTCGTGGTCCTGGGCAATGGCAACAGGTCCCATGACCCCCAATAGTAAGCACGGAGCGATAAACTTAATATCCATCATAGGTGTCCCAACTCTCGATCTCCAATGTGTAAGCCGCATCACCGAGATCATTATAGTGATTGGTTGTGCGAAGAATTCCGGTCGCCCAAATCGGGTTCCACTGATCTCCAATATCCATTGGAGCCTCCGCCGTCACATATACTATTTGGTTTGGTGGCGGGGGTGGGGAATGAATACAGGCACCAAAATATGGCACGAGTAGGAACTCAGAAATTTCGCCGGACTCCACATACTCGAAAGGCAGCACAAACCCGGGTAACCGGATGCGCTTCCCCTCCAACTCCTCGACAACATTGAATGTGCCGATCTGCACAGGAGTCGCGCCATAATAAGCATCTTCAGGCGTATCATGGAGCAAATACGTATCCTGCGCCCATAGCTCCTCCAGGCGCTCTATCTCGCCCTCGGGCAATAGATCATCCCAGGTTAGCGTTCTCGGATCGTCTGCAAAGGCGGGCCACGCCGCAAATGCAAAGAGACACAACATCAAAATACGCATGAAATCCTCATAATTTCACTGTCAAACCATCGTTCAACGACCGCTTATAGGCCAGCCATCCCGGTAGAAATCCAAGAACAGCACCAACGGTCACAACGGCACCGACAATGGTCAGATCATAAACCGATGGCCCGCCAATCGCTATGGGGGCCCCAAAACGTGCTTCGATCTGGCCTCCAAATGCCAATAACAATCCATTTACCAGCAAAACACCCAAGATGGCACCGGCCGCCGTCAGTAGCGCAGATTCAAGGACCAGGAGTGAGAACACATCGCGGCTATGGGCACCAACCGCACGAAACACGGCAATCTCGCGGCGACGCTCATTCAAACTCGTCAGCAGCGCGGTCAGCATGCCAGCTAGGCCTGCGATGACCACCAAAACTGACACCGCACGAAGAGCTTGCTCCGCGCCACCGACAACACGCCACATCTGGGACAGTGCAACACCTGGAATTACAGCCGTCATCGCTTCACCGCGAAAGGTGTTCACATCGCGCTGGTATCGCAGCGCTGCGGCACGAGACTTAAGACCAACCAAAAAGGCCGTGATTGAGTCTGGCTGAAGATCTGACGGCTCCGCTGACACCGCTCCAGGACGTCCTCCGCCCAGTCGAGGCGGCCCATCATTCAGGCCAACATGAACAGCTTCCAGTCCAGCTAGACTTATATGGATGGTCCGATCAACCGGCGTTCCCGTCGGCTTTAAAACTCCGACAACGTTAAATGGGCGATCGGCATGCTCTGCGAATCCGGCACTGACCAAACCGTGCGAGATGTTAAACTCACGCCCTAGATCATAGCCAAGTTCGCGCGCCACACTCGCCCCAAGAACGGCATCATAGATGCCAGAAAAAGGCACGCCATCAGCAAACTCCAAGGGGCGCTTCTGTCCGTATAAATAATGGTCGAAATAGGTTTGGTTGGTCCCCAATACCCGAAAGCCGGCATGGGAATCACCCAGCGATATGGGGATTGTCCAAGCCACATCGGGCCGGCTCGAAAACCCCTGATAGCTCTCCCAGGAAACATTGGTTGTCGGATCACCAATTCGAAACACAGCATATAGCAACAGATTGACAGACCCGGAGCGCGCGCCAACGAGAAGATCAGCGCCAGACACCGTCTGAGCAAATCCGGCGCGTGCGCCGGTCCTCACTTTCTCCACACCGACCAACAGCGTCACTGACAGCGCGATGGACAGGATCGTTAGCAGTGTCGCTGCGGACCGGGCCCGCGCGCTTTTCCAGGCAAGTGCCAACAAGTACATGTCTACACGCTCCCCACTTGCCGCACGGGTGCCGCGCTTTCGGATATGGACCCGTTTTGCGCCGCCAGATTGATTTCGGGCATGGAGATTTTGCAGCCAAAATGTCCGGCAAGCGACAAATCGTGGCTGACGAACACAACCGAGGCATCTTTCGCCTCTGTAAGCAGTGTCTCAATAAACACGGCGCGCGCATCGGTATCGAGGGCAGATGTCGGCTCATCAGCGATAATAAGTGACGGGGTCCCTATGAGGGCACGCGCCGCAGCGACACGTTGTTGCTGCCCAGTCGACAACTCGCTCGCAACTTGACCATTAGCAACTTCCTGCGCCAAGCCCAATCTTACGAGCATCTCTCTCGCTTTGGCCTCTCGCGCTTTGGCGCTCTCGCCCACACGCGCGGCTCGAGCCGCCGAAAAACGACACGGAAGCAGCACATTCTCCACCAGATCGAGATAGGGCACGAGATTAAACTGCTGAAAAATAACGCCGAAATGCTCGGCACGCAGCCGGTCGCGATGGGGGGCTGACAGGTCGGCAAGCGGGTGACCCAATACCTCCACCGTGCCGTTTTCCGGAACAAGCACACCGGCAATAAGCCCCAGCAAGGTCGACTTACCGCTTCCGCTTGGGCCGTGGACGAAAACCTTTTCTCCCGCCGCGACGGTCAAGTCTGAAACCGCCAGAACGGGAGCACGCGCCCCAAAGGCGAACGTGACGTCTTTCATGGCAATGCAGGGCACCTGTCGTGTCGTTCCCGTCAACCCGATATTGGAGTCCATTGCCTCATGTCACCGTGATTGCTGGCCTAAAACAATATGTGTTCGTATCACATGATTGCCAACGGCGAATACCGCATTGCGCAGCGCCAATATGGCCAGCGCACCCTCAACCAAAAAGCCGCGCCGCCCTTAACCTGCCGCCGACCACAGACCCAATAACCCACAAATTGGATGGCGATCGGCTAATATCCGATCGCAATGCCATCCTTTCGCATCTCGGTTGCACCCGTATAGACGCCCGTCTCCGGATCGCGTTGTATCGCCTGATAGCCACCGAACATGATGCCATTCTCGACCACTTCTACGCGGTGGCCCATTGCACGAAGACGTTCGATCTCGGTTGCCGAAATACCAGGCTCAACATTGAGTGTGCCGAGCAGATCAACCGCATCATCATCAAGACGATGCGTGGGCTGGCGCCCGCCCACATGGTTCAGCCGCGCGGCATCCCCCGCCTCCTGAAGATTCATTCCATAATCGACAATATTGATAAGGATCTGCATATGCCCTTGCGGCTGCATACCACCACCCATAAGGCCAAAGCTGATCAGAGGCGCGCCATCCTTCATGACAAATGCAGGAATGATCGTATGGAACGGACGCTTACCCGGCGCATAAACGTTCGGGTGATCAGGATCGAGCGAGAACAACTCACCGCGGTCCTGAAGCATGAACCCCAGACCGTCGGGCACCAGACCTGATCCCATGCCGCGATAATTTGACTGAATAAGAGACACCATCATGCCGTCCTTATCGGCGACGGTGAGATAGGTAGTATCACCCTCCCCCTCGAGCTTGATGTCTCCCGGTACAGGATCGGGATTGGCCTTCACTGGGTCGATCAGCGCGAACCGTTCCTGGCCATAGTCTTCAGACAGCAATTGCTCGACCGGAATCTCGGCAAAGGCTGGATCGGCGTAGTAACGTCCGAGATCTTCAAAAGCGAGCCGCTTGGCTTCAGTGATATAGTGCAGCACCTCGGCGCTGCCCCGTGGCCACTGGCTGAGATCGACATGTTTCAGAATGTTCGCCATCTGCAAGGCAGCAAAGCCCTGTCCGTTTGGCGGCAGCTCGCACAAATCATAGCCGCGATAATCGACACATCCAGGATCGACCCATTCACTTGTGTGCGCGGCGAAGTCCTCATATTTCAAATCGCCCCCAATGCGATCCATATATCCATCAATCGCCTCGGCAATCTCGCCTTTATAGAACGCATCGCGCCCCTTCTCCGCCAAGATGCGATACGTGTTTGCAAGATCGGAATTCTTGAAGATCTCACCCGCCTTTGGTGCACCAGTCTTGAAGTAGGTTTCCTGCGCATTGTCGAACTCATTGATCATCTCAATACGCCGCTCGAAACCAGCCAGATTGCGTTCGAAATAGTGCGCGATGACAGGAGAGACCGGAAACCCGTGTTCGGCATAGTCGATAGCTGGCGACAGAATGTCTGCCACAGGAAGTTTGCCGAACCGGTCATGCATCTCAAACCAGCCATCCACCGCACCGGGCACACTAACCGGAAGATCACCAAGAGGGGGAAGGCTATCCTCGCCCTCCAAGCGCGCAAGCAAGTCCTCATAAGACCGGCCCAAGGGTGACCGCCCAGACGCATTCAACCCGTAGAGTTGTTCCGTTTCCGGGTCCCAGATGATGGCGAATAAATCTCCACCGATGCCATTTCCCGTGGGCTCCATCAGCCCGATCGCAGCATTGGCGGCAATGGCAGCGTCCACCGCATTTCCCCCGGCCTTCAATATGTCGACAGCAACCTGACTGGCGAGCGGGTGCGCCGTGGCAGCCATGCCGTGCTCAGCATAGACCGGACTACGCGACCAGATCTCACCCACGGGGCGTCCACCCGCTCCGATATCTCCGGTCGTTTGAGCCTGTACCTCAACAACACTGCCGAGAGAAAGCCACAGAGCAAGCGCGCCAACACACGCGCTTCGGGAGACAGATATCATGGCAATAGCCCTTCTTCTTACATGACGTAGACCACACTGAACTGGCATAGACGGACAAGAAGAACCACACAAATTTGCGGGTGCGATTTGGCATCCAGTCGCCCGCTCGCAGGCCTCACGCGCCCATAACGAGCATGGCTTGCACACCTCTCTCCCATCAGTTGAGAAGCTAGCGGACCTCTTCTATCAAAAGCCCATTGCCCTCAGGAGCTTATCGGCGATGCCCTCGTGCCCCCTAATATGCATATAGGCCGCTCCGTACACAAACATCAGTTTTCGTTCGATTGGATAGTTTGCTGGCAATACAGGCTAGCTTCTGTCATACTTTATTACGGTTTCGCCTGTAGAGAAAACCAATGTGGTGTCGGGAGGGAGTACAATGGAACAACTACAAGGATTAGACGCATCATTCGTCGCCTTGGAGCGTCGGAATTCACCGATGCATATCGGCAGTATACTGATATATGACCCATCGACCGCGCCAGGTGGGTTCGTTCGGTTCAAGGACATTCTGTCCTTCTTCGAAGCGCGGCTCCGCTTGTCGAAAACGATGCGTCAGAAGCTCGTCCACGTCCCGTTCAACATAGACTATCCCTATTGGATGGAAGATCCGGATTTTGATCTGGAGTACCACATCCGCCATGTCGCCTTGCCCAAGCCCGGAGATCGCCGGCAACTTTGCATACAAGCCTCAAGAGTGTTTGCTCGGCCGCTTGATCTGACCCGCCCACCTTGGGAAATCACCGTGGTTGAAGGTCTGGACAATATCCCGGACATCCCCAAGGGATCCTTCGCCATGGTCACAAAAGTGCACCACGCCGCCATCGATGGGCTCTCTGGTATCGATATGATGCAAGCCACCCACACAATGACGCCAGACACCGCCCCTCCAAATGTGCCGGACGAATGGCAGCCAGATCGAAAGCCAAACCCCGTCGGCTTGTTTGCGAAAGGTTATGTTCGAGCTTGGTTGAACCCGATCAGACAGGTCAGCGTCGCGGCACAATCGGTCCCAGGAGTATACCGGACCGCCCGTGGACTCATCTCCCGCGAGTTTGACCTGGACGCAGCGATCCGCGCGCCAAAAACACGGTTCAACGCAACCATATCGCCCCATCGCGTCGTCGAAGGTCAGAGTTTCCCCTTGCAGGACATCAAGGCCATGCGCGCCTTGTCGGAAGGCTCAAAAGTGAACGACGTCATGCTCGCCATCGTTGGCGGTGCCATGCGCAAATATCTTGAACTCAAGTCTGAGTTGCCGAAATCGACGCTGACTGCCATGGCCCCAATATCGGTACGCTCGGACAGCGAGAAAAACCAAATGGGCAACCAGGTCGCTGCGATGATCGCGCCGCTTGGCACTCACATTGCTGACCCAGCTGAACGTGTCGCCTATGTCCATTCCGAAACGCGCAAATCAAAAGCGATGACAAGTGCGATCGGTGCACGGCAGATGTCTGAGGCAAGCAAAGCCTCACCCGCCTTATTCATGGCCCTCGGTGCCCAGCTTTATTCACGCCTTGGCCTGGGCGACATGATGAAGCCAGTGGTCAATACGATTGTTACGAATGTACCGGGTCCGCCAGTCCCACTATACTCCTGCGGGTCTCAGCTCGTTTCAATGCACGGGCTTTTATGCCTCGTAGATGGCGTCGGTATTGGCCATGTTGTCCAAAGTTATCTGGACACAGCGACCATCGCATTCACGGCATGCCGGGATATGGTGCCCGATCCGGACGTCTACTCGCAATGCATTTACGACTCTTATGCAGAGTGTGCAAAGGCCTGCGGGCTGGTTCCCGCATTGATCGGACAAGAGAAGCCTGAAAAACCAAAAACCAAAAGAAAAACAAAGCCTAGCGCAACAAAAACAACTCGAAAAACGACAGCAACCAAACGAAAAACACCCGCCAAACGAGCAACAACACCTCGCAAACGGGCATCGGCATAAGCAGGAATCTGCAAGACGTCACTGTATCGTGTCTCTAGGTGATTAGGGCGACGCAGCCTAAGCTACCATCTCAATTGTTGCGTTAAGACAGCAATGAGAAACAACACCGCCACCAATAAGGCGGTAGGGAGACAGTTAATGACTATGCAGGTAGAGGGCCGTGCACCCTCATTATTCTGGACACTGACTGAAGGTCGAGCTTGGGTTGAACTTGGCTCATTCGGTTTACTGAGACAGGCAATGACCCGCTTGCCCAAGGGCGATGGACACTCCGTACTCGTCCTTCCCGGATTTCTGGCTACGGACAGATCAACCCGTCCCATGCGAGGCCTCTTGTCTGATCTTGGTTATGACGCCCATGGCTGGTCGCTGGGTCGCAATCTGAAATTTGACGAAATGCGCGAACAGGAACTGAACGATCTCGTCGAGCGCTCATACGATCAACAAGGTCGAAAAATCTCTATTATCGGCTGGAGCCTCGGCGGTGTGTTCGCGCGGGAACTTGCCAAAATGCATCCGGACAGGGTCCGCAGCGTCATTTCGCTCGGCAGCCCCATCACCAATAATCGCCGGCACTCAAATGCACGCCACTTGTTTGAAGCGATTAATGGGCGGCAAACTCGACCAGAGGCCGAAGGGCGTTATCGAGATCTGGAGGCGGCACCGCCAGTCCCAACGACATCCATCTTCACCAAATTTGATGGCATCGTGAACTGGCGAGGCTCCATCCAGAAGCCAGAACCTGGCGCAGATACCGAGAACATCGTCGTCCCATCAAGCCATGTCGGCCTCGGCGTCAGCCCTCTTGTGATGGTCGCCATTGCTGATCGGCTGTCCCAAGCCGAAGGGCAATGGACGCCGTTTGAGCGCTCAGGTTGGCGTGAATTTGTCTATAAGGGTGCGCCGCTGGATCGGTAGCTGCCACTCAATATCGAAGATCACGCTGAGGCCCCGTTGGTCCAGCCTAGGCGACGCCACCACCGTGGCCCAAGCCTCCCTCGTTCGAGTAACCGTTGAAGAAGTCCTTCAACGGCGATCACCGGTGGGGCTGTCATCGTTTTCGATACTTTCACAAAAAGCAGCACCGAGATCAGCGAGATGAGTCCAATCGCCGGCCATGTTCCCAGCCATGGAGCAATGCGTCCATCCGCAGCAAGATCCTCACCTGCCTCCAAGAGTTTTTGAATCAACACAAGGAAGCTGATCCCAATCACAAGGCCGCTAGACTGATACGTCCGACCGTAGCCAAGACCGAGAGAAATGGCCGCGAATGGCAACACCAAGAGCAGCAAGGAACGTCCCAGCCGATTATGAAAAGCTGCCGCTGCAGCGATGGGATCAATAATCGCTGTGCCCTCGGACGCCAGCGCCTCACGAAGCAATTCATGGAGAACCAGCTCCCGCGCATCTATGCCGCGCGGGCGGAAATCCAACACTTCGCCAGCCACGGTCCAATCAGCCTGATCGAAATGCAATCGCTCCACCACCTCATAGGTTGGCGATATGATCATGCCTTGTCCGTCAATGAGCGTGATCCGCGTCTCATCTTGCTCAACACCATCTGCGATTTTGCCACTTGGTGCCGTCGTCAGCCGCGCGTTTCGATCCGCACGCCCATCCTCCAGAATGAAAACCTGGCCAAGCCGATTCCCGGCCCTGCGATTTTCCGTCCAAAACGTGCGGGACCCGATGCGGGCAAACTTCCCCTCCTGAAATGCGGCTTCGAAAGTTGTTTGCTCTAAGCGATGCAAGGTCGAGCGATAATCATACCGACCGAGCGGTTGGAGATAGCCGTCATTCAAGAGCGTCAGTCCTGCAAGTCCGCTCGAAACAATCAGCATGGGGCTCAAAACCGCAAATAGGGAAAGACCGGCACCGAGAAACGCCGACAATTCACCCGTTCGGCTCAGCCTGTCCGTCGTCAGCAATACGGCGAGAAACAAGCCGACAGGAAATGCAAGTGACAACGCATAGGGCACCAAATCGAAGAGCATCCTCAATGCCGGTGCAGTTGCGTCGTCGGCCGACGTAACAACTTCAAACACTTTGAGCAGCCGCTCCAGAAGAAAAACCCCTATTGCCAAAGCGATCGTACCCAGAAGAACCGGGGCCATGACTGACAGAATATATTTCTGATAGACCTTCATCGCATCGCTGGTCTGTTGTCTCGGGTCAAAACGAAAGCAACCACATGCAACAATTGCATTGCCACAGCGGAGGCAAGCAGCATACCGGATAATGCCTCGGCCCCATGGATGGAAAACCCCGAAAGCGATATGCCGACTCCCAGAAAAACAAGGTCTACATTAGGCAAAAAAGGCAGCCGACGGACCAGCATATATATGGTCAAAAAGGTCAACCAAGTTCCCATAGGCTCACCCGGCAGTGCGACGCTCCATTGCGTCACTTGCAGGCTCATCACAGCAAGAATTTTCAAACTGTGCAGACCCGCAAGCGATTGAAAGTCCCCTCGGCACAAGCGAGTAATCCGCCGGAACATCGCGATCACAATAAAATAGACAATAAATGCGAACACCAAAAATGAGATCGCCGCCCCCGGCGCAGCCCGGTAGAGCTCCATGATCGTGTCCGGGCGCCCGGCCAGAAGCAGCAACAATACCAAACCAATGGTGACCGTATTCGAGATAAGCGCCGAGACGATCGCGTTGTCCCTGATGGCGGCGATGGCCGGATCACGCGCCACTGACAGCGCTCTCAGCCTTTCGAGGAGATAAGCCTCACCGGAATAGCTGAGGACCCCCTCGTTCAGAACCCGCTTGCGGATAAACACGCCGATGGGCACTGCCTGCTCATTGGGGAGCAACCGGCGAAACACAAGTCGCTCTACAAGTGGCAGAACCGCAAAGATAAGCAATGAGGTCACGTAAAAAAGCGGATGTGTTGGCAGCGCAGAAACAACGCTCGTCCAACCAATATCAGTGAGACCATAGATCAAATAAGCGACAATCCCGACGAGGAGTATCAGTCTTAACTGAGCGCCATATTCGCGAATCTCTGAAATCACGCCGCGAGCGGTGCTCGATGCCGTTGATCGGACTCTGCAAGGCCCACAACGTCGAGATAGCCTTCAACGACCTCGGCCAGAACAGAGTCCCAATCATAATGATGGGATGTCTGTCGGCCGGCATACGCCAGCTTTTCCCGG
Source organism: Pseudomonadota bacterium (assembly GCA_039817885.1). GTDB lineage: Bacteria > Pseudomonadota > Alphaproteobacteria > Caulobacterales > Hyphomonadaceae > CALLCD01. The sequence continues at coordinate 46,587 of JBCBUY010000014.1, forward strand.
TGATCTGGGCTTTCGATAAGCCGCGCCGCAGCATTTGCCAGAAGAGTCCCGTTGGGCTTTTCCACCAACAAACCGTTCAAATTGTGCTCGATCAAGTCAGCGCTTCCCGTTGCTTCGGCGCAGATCGCAGCAACACCACTCGCCATAGCTTCAAGCGTTACGTTTCCGAAGGTCTCGGTCAAACTAGGGTTGATAAACAGATCACTCGACGCATAGGCTCGCGATAAATCTGTACCAGACACATGGCCGGTCATCACCGCACCCGGCAATCTCTTTGCGACCGTTGTCTTCTCCGGCCCATCTCCAACAATCAGAGCTTTGACAGGTAATCCGCGGCTGTGCAGCTGATCCATCATATCGGCAAAATGACAAAGGCCCTTTTCTCGCACCAGTCGGCCAACGAAGGAGACCACTACATCGGTATCTTTGAAGCCCTGGGCGCGTCGCCAGTCCATATCTCGATACTCACGAGAGAACCGTCCGTGATCAATTCCACGGCCCCACCGCTTGGTGGGTCCATCAAGAATTCCTTCTTCCCGCAAAGCGTCAGCCATAGACTGGCAGGGCACAAAGACCTCATCGCACCGGCCATAAAAAGCCGCCATTCGATCGCGACACCTACCAGCCAGCCAACCGAGACCATAATGGTCAAGATAAGTATCAAATCGGGTGTGAAACGACGCGACTCTTGGGATGTTTTCGCGCTCCGCGAAGGACAGTGCTGAATGGTTGAGCCAATCGGGAGCCGACAAGTGGATTAAACTCGGGGCGAAAGCCAAAATATCCCTTTTGAGCTTGGCATTTAGGGGCAATCCCAAGCGATATTCACTTCGACCAGGAATCGCAAATGATGGCGCAGACACGAGAGTTCCGTCATGTTCAAAGGGGGCAGATTTGACCGTCGGGGAGAACACGAGCACCGGAATGCCTTGGCGCTCCAAGTACGCCACGAGCTTATTGAGCGCTTTATTTGCTCCATCTCTCTGGTAGCTATAGTTGCCAGAAAACAGAGCTACTCGAAGATCTGAGATCATGATCTCTGCCACTCCTCTTCGATACCTACAGTCTCCCCTCCCTAATCTGCACAAATCGTAACACCCGCATAACGAGTAGACGACGTTTCTGCGACAAGTGCAGTTAGGGGCTCTTTTTGAAATGAATCTGTCGCGTCAGATCGCTAATCGAGAGCCATCCTATATGGAATCTTTGCCATGCGCGCAGACTCGCAAACGCTTTGCGACTTGACCCAATCTTGGTCGTCAACCGGTGGGGGAATTCGCACTTACTTAACCGAAAAACGATCCTGGCTAAAGGACAACACACCACACCGGCACATACTTATTGTCCCCGGAGACGCTGACAAAGTGGTCGAAGATGGTCAGCACGTGACCGTTGAAATAAAATCCCCTCGCGTTCCAGGAAGTCCAATGTATCGACTTCTATTACGCAATCGCGCAGTGATCCGTGCCCTGAGAAACCACCAACCAGATTATATTGAATGCCTGGATGCATATAATCTCCCATGGGCCGCGCTTGCCTATCAGAAAGAGAGACCGAAAACGATTCTAATCGCTGGTTATCGAACCGATTTTCCTGAAGTTTACTTGGACGCGCCCCTGCGCAAACGTATTGGGGGTTGGGCCGGAGCACCGCTCGGCAAGCTCGGTTACAGATACGCCTCAAAATTGTATCGTAGGTTCGACGCCGTTTATGCACTTGGCACGCCGATGGCCGCAAAATTATCGCATCTAACAGGAACCGAGGTTCAAACGCTGCCGCTCGGGGTGGATACACGCACCTTCTCACCCATAGCTCGTGACCCGCATTTACGGGCGGTTTTCAACGTTCCCCCAGATGCGCCTTTACTCATTTACGCCGGACGTCTCGACGGAGAGAAGCAAGCTGATGTCATCGTAGAAGCGTTCACCAACTTACCCGCTGAAATGAAAGCCGGCCTCGTGCTGCTCGGTATCGGAAATTTGCTGGACGAACTGCGCGACTTCGCTCGCGCCGGGAACCTGAACATTCACTTGCCTGGATTCATATCAAGCCGGGCTGATCTTGCGCGCCATCTCGCATCTGCGGATATCTATGTCTCGGCCATGGCACACGAAACTTTTGGTATCTCCATCATCGAAGCGCAGGCGTGCGCCTTGCCCGTAATCGGCGTTGAGGCAGGTGCAATGGTTGATCGCGTCTCTTCCACAACCGGACGACTAGGCCCTGTTGGCGACGCACAAGCAATGGCCAATGCAATCGTTACCCTTTGGACATCCGGTCAAGCACCAATTATGGGAGCTGCCGCCCGACAACATGTCGAAACAAACTTCAGCTGGCAAAGCACATTCGAACACTTGTTCCGAAAAATCTATCTGGATGCCAAACAGTCATCATTTAAACGACGCGACGTCATACCAGACTGTGAAACCACCTTAAGCGCAAGCCTGATCTAACACCGATAGGGAGATGCTCCGTACACCACGCAGCATTTCACCTTAACACGTCAATCTCCGCTTTAGCGAACCGTTGACGCCAACCTCGTCGACAAAAATTAATCAAATCACACTCTTTGATAACACTCTCCGTACAAAGAGAAAAAAGGTCGTCCTTTCTCGCGCAATTGTCATCCGATGCACATTTTCGCCACATTCCAGACCATATTTCGCCCCGAGGTTGATTGAATACGCTGTACACAGATACAGATGCCTTGTCGGGAGGAAAAGGTGCGCAAAGGCTGTCAGGACCAAATTCGAATTGTGGTTTGCGCAAGCATGCTAAGCTTGGCAGCGTGCTCCGGTGGCGGAGACAGTGGGGCACCTGCACCCGTCGCTGATACTCCGCAAGCGGACATACCGTCCCCACCAACACCGGTTCCACCGCCGTTGCTGCGGTTGGTGTCGGTGGGGGTGGAGGGGGCGGCGTTGCAGGTGGGGGCGGCGGCGGTG
>JBCBUY010000015.1:0-49408 GCA_039817885.1 Pseudomonadota bacterium
ACTCAACAATGCGCGACTAACAGCTCGCCGGCTTCGAATGACCAAAAGCCAATCATCCGAACTCAGCTGCCAATCTCCTCCAACAACTCGTCGACCGCGCCTTCCAGCAAGTCGAGCACATGTTCAAACCCATCCTCGCCGCCATAATAGGGGTCGGGGACATCATCCTTGCCGAGGAGTTTGCGCAGGACAGCGCCGTGGCCCGGCGGGGCGATGTCCTTCAGAGTGGCGAGGTTCGAGGCATCCATGGCGAGAATATAGTCGAAGGTTTCGAAATCATCCGGGCTGACCTGGCGGGCGCGCTGGGCGGAGAGATCATAGCCACGGTCGAGTGCCGCGGCGCGCATGCGGTCATCTGGCGGATCCCCCACATGCCATCCGCCTGTTCCAGCGCTATCGACGGCAACAGCGATGCCCCGCGACTTTGCCTTGGCGCGCAGGACACCTTCCGCCCCCGGCGAACGACAAATATTGCCAAGGCAAACAAAGAGGACGCGGGTCACTCGTCGCTGCCCAGTTCCGATAGGATGTCGGAGGCCGTCAGCGGCGCAATGAGCACACGCTCAAACCGCGCCCAGAGATCATCACCCGCCTCGACATAGGCGCGCGCGATGTCCTGCCCGATATTATAATTGATGACATAGGCGCGGTAGGTATCGACAAACCGCAGGCGCTGGGCCGATTTCTCCGCGCTGGCGAGATAGTATTTCTGCATCAAAGGCAGGGCCTGCTCGGCGGTCAGGACACCATCAAGATATTGGCGGGATATCTCATTGGTCGCATGGGAGAGCTGACCGGTGAGCGCGTTGAGAGCATCGAGCTTGTCAGCGAGGGCTGGATCGAGCCCCGCCAGAGGAAAGAGCACGTCGCGCTCAAAGGCGATTTTCTCCTCGCCCGGAAACGCGAGCGCGATACCGTAATTGGCAGTCCCCTCGGCGATGGGCGCGAACGGTCCAAAGAGCGGGTTCACCGTGTACTCAATCCAACCGCGGCGACCGACGATTTCCTGTTCGATGAACAGGTTCCAGACATGGTGCCCTGGATAACCCTCATGACACCCAAGATCGACAGCGCGGTCGATGATGATCGGGAAATCAGTGTTGATCTGAATCAGGCTCTCATAATTGCCCTGATAGTAATTATAGCCGGACCAGGACTTGTCGGTGACGAATTCCATGCGGAAGGTCTCTCCCTCCGGCAGATCGAAATGGGCAACAGTGCGCGCTCGGCACTCAGCGATAGCCCGGTCGAAGACGGTTTGCAGCTTCTCTTCTGGAATGGCGAGCGTGTTGCGGAAAGCATCGACCCGCTCGGCTGTGGATCCCTCGCCCGGCAAAAGCGCATCAATCTCAGCGAGGATCGAATCGTATCGGGAGAGATCGTAGGCCGGCGGCGCGACATCATAGATACCGGCGACCTCCTCGTCGAAGGTCACAGGGCGTTCGGCGACCACATCGAGGCGGACGGACAGAGCGCGAAGCGTTTTCTTGAGCTGAGCCGCGCGGAAGGCCTGCGTGCTATCTGTCAGATCAAGCGCGTCCAAAGCCTGCTGAAGCCGGTCGATCTCCGCGCCGATTTTGGTCAGCTCTTCGGCGCGCCATTCTGGCCAGCGCGGAAGATCCGTCACGTCGATATCCCGGTCGCCATTTGTCAGCTCATCAAAGCGAGACGGCACAGCATCCCACCAATTGGTTGGCCCGTGATAAGCGTCGACATAATTGTCGTCGATCGCGCCGAAATGGAGAGCAAGCTTCACATAATCGGCGGCGATCCCGTCCAGGGCGGACTCAAACTGGAAGTCCTCTCCCGCGGCTTCAGCGCGCTCAATGCGTTCAACGAGGGACAGCGGGGACAGAGACGCCTCCGCTGGAGGTGATTCTATTATGGTGGGCTCTGGAGCGTCCGACCCACACGCCGCAAGCCCAAAACTCACGAAAAGTATCGTAGCGATCCTCATGGTCATTTGCCCCTTTTTGACGATTTTCAGCGGACTGAAGCCGGAATTTGGCAGTTGAGCAAGACAAAGCGCTCACACGCCGACCGGCATTAACGGGTCATCAACCAAGCTCCGACAAAGGGTTAACAAACAATCCCTTTTTCTTAGGAGATCCTGAGCCATGTCGTCGTCCCTTCTGGAACGGGTCATCATTGCCCATCGTTGCCGGTCGACCCATCACTACATCGCGATCGACGCCTTGAGCCAGATCAGCGGCGAGGATGGGGAAAAATGGCGTGACCTCCTGCTTCTGCACAATGAAGCGCTGCTGGACGGAGCGAAAGCGCCTGACACCAAATTCAAGGACTTCAAGAATCACGTCCTGCACGTGTCGGAAGGCGAATGGGGCGGTGCACGGGACAAGGCGGCAGAATGGTACGGCGAAGCCGTTGCCGCTCTAAAACGCAAGAATTGGTCAAAGGCCGCTTATGCGCTGGGGGTGCTCAGCCATTATTATTCAGATCCGATTCAACCACTGCACACGGGTCAGACCGAAGAGGAAGGGGCTATCCACCGCGCACTCGAATGGTCGGTGGCAAAATCCTATCACACATTAAAAGCTCGGATCGATGAAAAGGGCTATCCGAACGTCAAAGCTGGCAAAGGGGCAGCTTTCGTATCGGACATGGTGCGCGATGGAGCGGATAAATCGCACCCGCATTATCAGACAATCATCGACCATTATGACCTCGCCGCCGGCACCAAAGATCCAGAAGCCGGCCTCGACAAGAAACTGATCGATGTTCTTTCCGGCCTGATGGCATATGCAACCGCTGGCTTTGCTGTGCTGATCAGCCGGGCCGTTGAAGAAGCAGGTGTTGCCGCGCCCAAAACGCACCTCACCCTGCCCGGCTACCTCGCCACGCTTGATATTCCGATCCGCTGGGTATCGCGCAAGCTTGCCGATGCCGGAGAGCAGCGCGCTGTTGAGCGGATGTTCAACGAGCTTCAGAAGACGGGCAAAGTGCTGAAAACCCTACCGAAAGAAGAAAAGGAACTTCGGAAGCTCCACGCCAAAACCGTCTTGCGGACCTCACTCAAGGAGCTGGACGCCCAGCCGATTGGCCCGCTTGGAGCAAAGCATGTCCCGCTAGAGCCGCGAGCGGCCGCCATCGAAGCCCCCGCCAAGCCTGACCGCAAAGCGGAGAAGGCTGCGAAAGCGGAGGCGAAAAGAGCTGAAAAGGCTGCCCTCGCCGAGAAGAAACAAGCTGAGAAGGACGCCAAGGCCAAGGCAAAAGAAGCGGAAAAGGTCGCGGCAGCTGAAGCGAAGGCAACAGCTGAAAAAGCAAAGGCCGATGCCAAGGCCGTCGCCAAAGCTGAAGCCGATAAGATCAAAGCTGACGTCGAAGCCAAGAAAACCGAGACGCAGAAGGCAAAGAAAAAGAAGTCCAAACCCAAGGCGCAAAAGGCCGAGGCGTTGCCTGCCATTGTGAGCGACGGTTCAGCAGCGGATGAGCCCCCGGAAATCGTCTACGAAGCGGAAGAGACGTGGACAGAGCCAGACGATAGTCCGGTCGATGCCGCTGACGAAGACGACGGCGTGGCGGACTTGGTATCAGACGCCGCTGAGGCAGAGCTTGAATTGGACGCCGAGGAGCGTGCCGAGCTGGAGGCACAACTCGAAGCCGAACTTCAGGCTGAGATTGACGCAGAACTCGCCGCCGAAGACGCCGAGGATATTGAACAAGAGCTTGCCAAAGAGGACGCGGCGCTGATCAATGCTGACAAACAAGACGATCCAGCAGACGACCGCCATTGGCGTGTTGGGTCGCTCACGCCAGATTCCGATATCGTGGAAGCCCCATCGATCGGCCGCAAAACGGCTGAGCGGCTTGGCGAGATCGGGATATTCACGGTGGGTGATCTTCTGGAAACCGATTGCGATGTCGCCGCAGAATTGCTGGATGTTGACTACATAACCGAAGACACGCTCATCGATTGGCAGGATCAAGCCGAACTTATGATGACTGTAGCCGGGCTTCGCACCCATGATGCGCAAGTCCTGGTAGGGGCCGGCATACGATCTGCAGATGAGCTGGCCAATGCTGCTGCCAGGGACATCTTCATCTCTGCAACAAACTTCCTGTCTACCCCGGAGGGGGATCGTATTGTTCGCGACGATGAGGAACTAGAGGAAGACGAGGTCGAACATTGGATCGACCTTGCGCGGCAATCGGCAGCGTAACGCCCTTGGCGGAACACAGTTCTGCATCGCTTTCTGGATTCTTCTCTTCACAAGGGGGCAAACACCCCGTATATCGCGCCTCTGGCGTGCGGCCGTGGCGGAACTGGTAGACGCGCAGCGTTGAGGTCGCTGTGGAGCAATCCGTGGAGGTTCGAGTCCTCTCGGCCGCACCATCTCTTCTATGTCTTTAGTCTAGCGTGACCTCCACTGAATGTCCGTCAGTGGTACCGGATGCGATCCGCGGATCCAATCCGGAGCGATCGGATCGCCATACGGCGCACGATCAGCATCGAACGCGAGCCAAAGCCTCTCGCCCTTAGCTCAGACCGTCAAGGCCACGGCATGAATAATAATATAGGCAGCGACAAATCAGATAATGGATTACGGAGACGCGTTAACTTCCAGTGTTTCAGCGTCTGATTTGGATAGAGTTTTTGTATTGATACGGCCCATTTCACGTCGTAATTCGCCACAAAAATCTCTCAAATCTTTAACTGGCTGAGAAGCAAAAGCACCGTATACGTCCAGCTGGGGAAGTGACGAAAGGGAGAATTCGTCCGCGCACCACGACTGACCGCCATCCGTTTGTGATGGTCATAACGTGGTGCAGGTCGCTCATAGAAAATGGCCGTACTCAAACAAACATCTTTCGCTATCATCTTGTCTGCGCTGGCATTTACAGCTTGTTCTGGAGGCGACGGCGGAAGCAGCACGCCACCGCCAGCAAGTGAGGCCCCACCACCGGCGGGCGGCGGCGCACCGCCCCCACCCGGGTCTCCTCCTCCACCTGGATCGCCGCCACCGCCCCCAACATCAACCGCCACGATGCTGGAAACGCCCGAAGAATCGGCCCGGTTTCTGATTCAGGCTTCGCTCGGTCCAGACATCGAGACCATAGAAGCCAGTGTCGACACAGATGCCACAGACTGGGTCGTGAGCGAGCTGAATAAGCCATGCACGGGCTTTCTTGCTCCGATACTGGAGCTGAGAGAGGAACGTGACAATCTAAATGGCCGTCCGTTCTCGGACATCTATTACGACACCTTGATGACGGCCGACGATGAACTGTGCCAGCGAATGATTTTCGCTCTGTCTCAAATCCTGGTTGTCAGTGACGGCGATTTCGGCGGCCGCCCTCTTCAGATGGCCCATTATCAAGATATTCTCGCCACACATGCCCTGGGGAATTATCGCGACCTTCTGGAGGATGTGACGTACTCGCCGGCCATGTCTCGCTTTCTGACATATTTCAGAAACCGCAAAGGCGACCCGGACACGGGCCGCATGCCAGATGAGAATTATGCCCGCGAATTGCTGCAGCTCTTCACGATTGGTGTTGTCGAATTGAACATGGACGGCACGCCAAGGCTTGATACGTTTGGTAACGAGATCGAGACATTCGACAATACCGACATCACCGGACTTGCCCGTGTCTTTACCGGGCTGGCATTTGTCGGCGATCGCTTCAATGACAATTCCAATCCAGATCGCGACTTTACGCCGCTTCAGGTCTACCCCGAGCAACACTCAGAACTTGAGAAAACCTTCCTGACAACAACGATACCGGCCGGAACAAGCGGTGAAGAGAGTATTGATCTCGCCCTGGACGACATCTTCGATCATCCCAATGTCCCGCCCTTTGTTGCACGCCAACTCATACAGCGTTTCACAGCAAGCAATCCGGCCCCTGAATATGTAGAGCGGGTCGCAATTGCATTCGCAGAGGGACGATTCGTGACGCCTGATGGAACAGCGTTCGGCACCGGTCGGCGGGGCGATCTGCAGGCGACCATTGCAGCAATCCTTCTGGATCCGGATGTCCATGGCGATGTTGACGCCGCATCCGAGACCGACGGCAAAATTCGCGAGCCTGTCTTGAAGTTCGTTCACTGGATCCGCGCGTTCAATGTAAATGCGGTCGACACAGAAAGCGAATTTCGACTGGCCGACACGTCGCGGCCATCAGATCGTCTGTCGCAGCATCCGTTCCGGGCCCCATCCGTATTTAACTTCTACCGTCCCGGGTTCCAAGCGCCGGGGACCGAAAGCGGAGACGCCGGTCTGACAACACCGGAATTCCAGATCGTCAATGAAGGCAGTACGCTTGGTTACATCAACTTCATGACCGATTTCATCCTTGATCGGACGGGCGGCAGTGACGATCCCGAGCGGTTTATCCCAAATTATCTGACAGAAATTATTCTATCGGAAGACCCACAAGCCCTTGTCGCGCATCTCAACCTGCTTCTGACGGGCGGAGAGATGACAGCCGCGGAGATCACAGCGGTTGAAGATGCCGTATCGGCGCTGACAATCGTAGATGAATTGGAGGATCCTCTGCAACGCGTTGAAGTCGCGATCCTGCTGATTGTTTCAGGACCAAGTTTTGCGGTGATCCGCTAAGGAGAAGACCCATGACACATTTGAATCGACGCCATTTCCTCACCGGGTCCGCAGCAACATTTGCGGGTGGTACCGGCATGTTAGGCCTCCTTAATCAGAATAAGGCCTGGGCAGCTGATACATCCGGCTACAGAGCACTTGTATGTGTGTTCTTATTCGGAGGCCTTGATCACGCCGACACAGTCTTCCCGTTCGATCAGCCATCCTACAATCTCTTGGCGGACGTTCGGGATGGATTGTTTGATCGCTATGACAGCGAGGATGATGAATTCTCCCGGGATCGCGATAATCTCTTGCCGATAACCCCATCCAACGCAGCGGACTTCGGAGGACGGAGCTTCGCATTGTCACCCCAGATGCCCGAGATGCAGGCCCTCTTCCAATCGGGTGAGATGGCGATCGTGGGCAATGTCGGCCCTCTGATCGAGCCGACCGATCGAACATCTTTTGATAACGAAACTGTCCAGCTCCCGCCGCGCCTCTTCTCTCATAACGACCAGCAGTCAACTTGGATGGCACTTGGTGTTGAAGGCTCGCGGCTCGGTTGGGGAGGCCAATTTTCCGACGCAGCTCTGGCGAGTGACTCCACAGCCAATTCGCTTTTTGCGTCGATCTCAACACGCGGAAACACGGTATTTCTGGCCGGCGACACATCGCAACCTTTTGCCGCCTCCAATAATGGTGGCACGGAAGAACTCGACATCACAGAGCGGCGCTTCCTGCTCGGCGGAAACAGCCGATTTGACGCTCAGCGCGCCGCCATCGAGGCCTTCTACAATACGCGTGATTTCGGAAGCTCAGGCACAATGCGTCGCGACTTCAATAGCATGATCGTCGGCGGTATTGATAATGTCCGGCGATTCAGCGCCGCCCGCGACAATCTCGTGCCATTTTCGACCGTGTTCCCAGACTCGCAATTGGGCCGTCAGCTGCGCACTGTTGCGGAAACCATCGAAGTCAGAAACACGCTTGAAGTCAATCGCCAGATCTTCTTTGTCGGGATTGGTGGATTTGATACGCACAGTGATCAGGCCGAGCGATTGCCAGGCCTTCAAATTCAGGTCTCCCAAGCCATAAACGCTTTTCGGGATGCGATGGTGGAACGCGGTCTTTGGAATGACGTAACACTCTTTACAGCATCGGACTTCGGCCGAACAACAATCGACAATGGCGACGGCACAGACCATGGCTGGGGCGGTCATCATTTCGTTCTGGGTGGGTCAGTTACCGGTGGCCGTATTCTTGGAGATATTCCGACACCAAACGTTTTGAGCGCGAACTACACACCGACCAGCGGTCGGCTTATCCCGTCGGTTTCGGTGGAACAATATGCAGCGACGCTTGGAAGCTGGTTCGGACTGAACGATGACGAACTGAATGCAGCCCTTCCGAATCTCAGTCGGTTCCAAAATGCAAATCTCGGTTTCGTTTAGGCCCATGTCCTGATCCGCCGCGAGGCAATCAAACCTCAGCTGAAGATCAGGCCTTTATAGTCACCGGACTTCCGCCAGGCATCTATGTGCTTGAAAAATGCCCCAGCGCCACTTGGGTGTCCGAGAAGTGTTCGGTTCTTGTCGGTGAGACCTTGTCCCTCATTATTGTAATAACCGGGGGTGCACTCGGTCGTTCCGATAAGCATGCCCTCGCCAGATGTCACAAGTTCGACCCAAGCAGCCTCTGCATCTTTGGTGGGCTCCACACTCGCCGCACCCTCTGATTCCGCATGGGCGACGACCGCGGAAATCGTATTCGCGTGATCCACAATATTATGCGGCACATTCGAGATAAGATTGGCGGCCTGGCTTGGCTGGACGAAGAATGCGTTTGGGAAGCCGTGAACGTGAACACCATGCAGCGTCCTCATTCCCTCATCCCAATACTCTGAGAGCTTTAGCCCATCCCGCCCCGCCAAATCAAAGCCGGCGCGTTCGGTATAATCTGACCCCACTTCAAACCCGGAAGCATAGATGATGCAGTCGACGTCGTAATGCTGACCATTGGCAAAAACACCCGTTTCGGTGATGCGCTCGACCCCCTTTCCGTCGGTATGAATGAGTTCGGTCGACGGCGCGTTGAAGGCTTGCAGGTAAGCGTCGTGAAAGCACGGACGTTTGCAGAGTTGGCGATACCAGGCTTTCAGATTCTGCGCTGTCTGTTCGTCCTCGACAATATCATCCACGCGGGAACGGATCGCATCCATCTTTTCGTAATCTGCATCTTCGAATGCGACGAGCACATTCTCAGGTTTCCACTCAGATGGTGGTAAAGCCATGACCTTTTCGCGGATTCTGCGCGAGATCTCCGTCCATCCATCCATTACGAAATCTTCGGTCGGCATCCCCTGTCCCTGATTCTCAACGAAATTATCAAACCATCTTTGTTGCCAGCCTGGCGTTGCGATGGATTGGAACCAGTCCGGATCGATCGGCTGATTATCACGAACATCGACCGATGACGGCGTCCGCTGGAAAACAAGGAGCTGTTTCGCTGCTTTGGCCATATGTGGCACACATTGGATGGCTGTGGCACCGGTCCCGATAATGGCGACGCGCTTATCGGCAAGCTTGTCCATGGGATCCCCTTCGGCGCTTCCGCCGGTATATTCATAATCCCATCGACTTGTGTGAAACGACTTGCCTTTGAAGCGCTCAACGCCCTCTATGCCAGGAAGCTTCGCAACGTGGAGAGGCCCCGTCCCAAGGCCGATATATTTTGCCGTGAAGTCATCACCCCGTGAGGTTTTGATGCGCCAGTGTTTGACGTCGTCCTGCCAGTCGATGGCTGTGACTTCCGTATGGAAAAGTGCTTTATCGTAAAGCCCGAACTGGTTGGCAATTTTGGCGCATTGCTCCCTGATTTCAGGCCCATGGACATATTTCTCAGACGGCACATGCCCCGTTTCTTCCAGGAGCGGCATATAGATCATCGCCGCCGTGTCGCATTGAGCCCCAGGATACCGATTCCAATACCATGTCCCCCCGACATCGCCGCCTTTTTCGATGATGCGGAAATCACTCACGCCCGCCTGCTTTAGGCGCGCACCAACGACAAGTCCCGAAAACCCGCCCCCGACAAAGGCGAATGTCACATGATCGGTGACGGGAGCCCGCTCGACTCTCGGCGTGTGGGGATCGGTCGCAAGATCAGCAAATCTATCTTCAAGCCGCTGATACTGGGCATTTCCGTCTGCTCTCAGACGCTTGTCACGCTCTTCGGCATATTTTTCCGCAATCGTCTGCTTTTCAAGTTCAGTTAGCGCCAATGGTCCACCTCCACTGTTTCACGTCTATACAAGGTTATTGCACTGGCTTTGCCAATAGGCTGAACACCAATATCTGTCAGGCTGACTTTGAGTTATCGACCGGTCGCTTAGTAGACCAAGGAGGCAGACAGCAGCTCGCCCGTATCGCTTGATCCGCCGACATAGATCGTGTGGCGACCCGCTTCGAGCTGCCAGCCCTGGCTTGCCGCATTCCAGAAATGCAAGTCGGCAAGCGGAACCTGAAATAGAAGCGTGCGGCGCGCGCCGGCCTCCAAAGACACCCGCTCGAACCCACGTAATAAAGGGGCCGGGCGCTCGACCAGTGTTCCAGGAAAACCGACATAGAGTTGAACGATCTCGTCGCCAGTCATATCGCCGCTGTTCACGACGGTGACCTCCGCTTCTATTCCAACTGACGTTTTTCGAACTTTGAGCGCACGATAGACGAACTCCGTATAGGACAGACCGTGTCCAAACCGAAACTGCGGAACAGTCTGACTCGCCGCCATCAATGTGTAGCCATGAAGGGGGCCATACTCAATTTCATCCGCATTCTTATCGAAGAATGGGTAATCGCCCTCATCCTCCGCAACGGTGAATGGCAATTTTCCAGAGGGACTAATGTCTCCATACAGAAGCTTTGCGAGGGCCGTACCGCCTTCCATGCCCGAATAGAAGGTTTGCAGTATAGCCGCCACATCCTCCGCCCACTCACAAATAATCGCAGACCCGGATACAATCACCACAACAGTGTTTGAATTGGCCGCCGCGACCGCACGAATGAGCGCCACTTGCTGATCTGGCAGTCGGAGCTTCTCCCGGTCGCCCCCGCGATCACCCCCGCCCCCAAGCGCGCCGGTATCCGTGGCCTGTATGGAGTCTGCCGCATCGGAATCGCTCTCTGGGCTGGCCCCCATGGTTCCTGGAATGAACTCACCCTCATGCTTCGCTGTTGTCCCAACCACGACAATCGCAACGTCGCACCCTTTGGCAGCATCAATTGCGGCGTCAATATCGCGCTCGTCGCCCGCAAGCGCCAGGTCATCTTCGACATATGCCGACAGTCCCTTAAGCGCCGTCGTGATATAAGGTGGCTGCACACGCGATGATCCAAAGTCTCCGGTATTTTCCAGATCTGCGAGCTGCCCGAACACACCAATCTTGGTCGCCTCGTTCAACGGGAGCACATCATTGTTCTTGAGGAGAACGGCCGATTTTTCAGCAGCTTCCAGAGCTACCTCGATATGGGCAGGGCTTGCCACCATATCGTCCGTATACGCCTCGTATGGGTCGTCCGCCGAAGCAAAGCGATAGATCACGGTCAAGATCCGTCGACACGCAGTCTCAATGACCGAGGGTTCAACTTGTCCGTTCTTGACCGCATCGACAAGTTTGGTGCCGAAGTGAACCGGCTCGGGGTTCTCGATATCAAGGCCGGCGACCGCACCATAGGGATGATAAACGCCCATGATCCAATCGGAGTGAACAAACCCGTCAAAGCCCCATTCATGGCGTAGAATATCGGTCAGCAGCTCTCGGTTTTGACCGCAATACTCGCCATTCATTTTGTTGTAAGCACTCATCACGGATGCGCAGCCGGCATCGAGGATGCGTTTGAAATGCGGCAGATAGATTTCCCGCAAGGTTCGGTCACCAATGCGGACATCCACTTTGAACCGTGCATTCTCAATCGAGTTCAGCGCGAAGTGTTTAACCGTGGCGATGACATTATGGGTCTGTATTCCGCGGGACAGCGCGGCCCCCATTTCTCCGACATGATAGGGATCCTCGCCATAGGTCTCCTGGGCACGTCCCCAGCCGGGATGGCGAAGAAGGTTCACGCAAACAGCCCCGGACAGATTGCAGTCCTGTGCCCGAATCTCGATGCCCATCACCTCCCCGATGCGGCGCTCCAGGTCTCTGTCCCAACTTGCGCCACGCGCCATCGTCACCGGGAAACAGGTCGAGTTATTGCGCGCTACGCCCCTTGGGCCATCTGTAAAATATAGAGCAGGGACACCAAGACGTTCACACCCGCCGCCGGCTCTGTAGGGTTCTGCCCCCCAGCGCATTTTCGTGCGCTGCATGACTTCGAAGAAGCCCTTGCCTGACATCATGGCCACTTTTTCTTCGAGTGTCGCTTCGCGAAGTATCGCTTCAACCGTTTCGCCAATTTCGTCTGGCGTCATCCCCTTTCGCGGTTCGAACTCGCCCATACTTCACTCCTATTGAATGTTCTGATGATCGCTGTCGTTGGCTCAGCGTGATGATACCCGTGTTTCCGTCTGCCTTCAGCTTGCTATCGATGAGAGCGACTCGCGTCCATGGGGGTCATCAAAATTCACGTCGGGTCCGATCGGCACGATCCGATGCGGGTTAATGGTCTGATGGCTTTGATAATAATGATCTTTGGCGTGTGAAAGGTTCACCGTGTCCGACATGCCAGGCCACTGATACAAGTCGCGCGTATAGGCCCAAAGATTGGGATAATCGACAAGGCGGCGCAGATTGCATTTGAAATGCCCGACATAAACCGGATCAAATCGGAACAATGTCGGAAACAGCCGCCAATCCGCTTCTGTCGGCATATCCCCAAGAAGGAAGCGACTGGTCTGAAGTCGGCCCTCAAGCATATCAAGCGTTTCGAATAGCGGATTGACCGCTTCTTCATATGCCGATTGGGTTGTCGCAAATCCCGACTTGTAAACACCGTTATTGACAGTGTGATAAATCCGGTCGTTCAAGGCATCGATCTCAGCCCGATACGCAGCTGGATAGTAATCACCAGGTTTGGCGCCAACATCATCGAACGCGGAGTTCAGCATTCGAATGATCTCCGAGGACTCATTCGAGACGATCGTGCTCAACTTTTTGTCCCAGAGAATTGGCACAGTCACGCGCCCGGAATAGTCTGGATCGGCTTTCACATAGATTTCATAAGCATAGTCAAAGCCGTGCAAACAATCCCCGACAATCCCATCGAGGTCTTTCTCAAACGCCCACCCTTTGTCGCCCATAAACCAGTGAACAAACGAGACGTCGATCAGATCCTCAAGGCCTTTGAGCGATCGAAAAATCAGTGTTCTGTGAACCCAGGGGCATGCGTAAGAAGCATATAAATGATATCGGCCCGCTTCGGCCTTGAACCCTCCTGCCCCGCTCGGTCCCGGTGCACCATCCGGTGTGATCCAATTGCGGAATTGCGACTCGCCGCGAACAAATCTGCCGCCACTCTTCTTTGTATCGTACCACTGATCGTGCCACACACCGTCGACGAGTAGGCCCATTCATCCCGCTCCTTTGGAAACTGACCGCCATGGCGATTTAGCATAGAGCCAGACAGGCGGGTACCAATATCAGCTTCAAATCATTGCGCCTTTGCGATGTTGAGACATGCCAAGCTGAATGAGCCATTCCCCCACCGTCAAAACTGCAATGACGCCGCCCAGCGTGGCCCACTGCACGCCATCTCCCGGAACGTAGAGAAACAAGACGATGGTAAGCAAAAGAATGATAACGCACACGGCCGCCATGGCGTGCGCCCCAACTGAGCCGCCTGGTGCTGTAAAGGGTCGCGTGACGCCTGGTTCAGCCGTCCTTAATTTGAGGAATGCAAACACCATGGCGATATACGGCATCATGAAAATCACACCGCTAAAGGACAACAGAGTCCAGAAAAGCTCCTCATTTGAGGTGGCAATACTCCCGTATAGGAAGAGTATCCCCGTACAGATACAGCCGAGCACCAGCGCCGCACCAATCGGACCTCCATGACGCTGACTCCGTATCGCAAATATGCTCGGCAACTGCCCCTCTGACGCAGCCTCAGCCGCTAGACGGTTCGCACCGATTGCCCATGCGGCACCATTGGCAAAGAGGCTGAACAGCGTTGCCAGACCGAGACCAAGAATGATCCATTGAGACGCCGGCATTTCCGCCAGCAAGAACCGAAACGTATCTATGAGCCCTTCGACGATATCGATCTGCCCGACGGGAATAGCCGCCAAAATACCAAAGGTGGCAAAAACATATAAGAACAGCGTCACAAGGCCGGACAGAAGAACGGCAACAGGAATGGTCTGCCTCGGGCTTTTGATCTCGTCACCCGCACTCGATACAAGTTCGAAGCCCAACATGCCGAATATGATGACAGGCAAATATTGAATGCCGTCCTGCCAACTGGGACTGATGGACTGCAAACTCAGCTCATTCGCCAAGCCGTGAGCGAGGCCATGCCGCAGCCCCATGACAATCAGCACACCAAAGACAAAGAACTTCAAGGCCGCGCCGAAATTGGGCACCCACTTGCTGACGTTCAGCCCAAAAAACTCGAGACCAACAACAAGCCACCCGCAAGCAATGCCGACTATGATCTGCAGTCCAATGGCGATCTCTACCCCAACGATCTGCGACAAAATTCCGATTGCCAGTACAAAGATGGCCGGCAACCAGATCGCCACATTGATCCAGTACGCCCATGCCACGCGGGCCGCCCAACGATATCCGAAGGCCTGTCGTACCCAGACATATATCCCGCCCCCGGAAGGATACGCCGTGCTCAACTCAGCCGTGATCAGACCGATCGGAACCAGGAAGATCACCCCCAGAAAGGGCCACCAAAAGAGACTGGATACGCCGATCGACGCCGACGCCGCCAAGGTGTCCAGCAGAACCACCGCAGAGACTGTGAAGAGCACGAGGTCTTTTTGACCAAGGATCTTCGATCGCGTGTTTGTCATTCAATCAATTCGATAGGATTTGCATATCCGCCAGGAAACGACAGCGAACGGATCAATCAAGTGCTGGGAGCCATGTCCAGACATATTCATCCATAACGCTCGACTTGGTTCTCAATACGCCCAAAAATTGATCGATTGGTCTCATCCTTCATATCAACCGAGACAGTATCCCCGAATGTCATAAAGGCGGTTTCCGGCGTGCCATTCTGGATGATTTCGATCATTCGGATCTCGGCGATACAGGAATACCCAACGCCGCCATCTTCGATCTTTTTCCCTTCCCCGCCTTCGAACTTGTTCGAAACGGTTCCGGAACCGATAATCGTTCCGGCGGACAGGGACCGCGTCTTCGCAGCATGGGCAACAAGTTCACCCATATTGAATGTCATATCGATCTTCACGTTCGCTCTCCCGAACGGCTTGCCATTATAGTCGACAAGAAGGGGCAGATCGATTGTGCCATCTTGCCAGGCATCGCCGAGCTCGTCCGGCGTCGCCGCGATCGGCGAAAAAGCGCTCGATGCCTTGCCGTGGACAAACCCGAACCCCTTGGCGAGCTCTCCGGGGATCAATCCACGCAGCGATACATCATTCACCAGCATCACCAGTTTGATATGAGCGTGGGCTTCCTCCACGGACACGCCCATGGGCACATCATCCGTTATGACAGCAATCTCAGCTTCCATATCTATCCCATAGGCCTCATCGGCCGCGAGGATCGGATCGCGCGGTCCGATAAAGGTGTCAGACGCCCCCTGATACATCAGCGGATCAGAATAAAACGTCTCCGGAACCTCGGCTCCGCGCGCGCGTCGAACCAGCTCCACATGATTGAGATAAGCCGATCCATCGAGCCACTGAAAGGCACGCGGCAATGGACTTTCGCACTCCCCCTCATGAAACCGAAAGGTCGGTACCGCGCCGAGCTCCACGCCTTCGGCCATGCGCGCCAAACGCGGTGCAGCAGCCTCCCAATCATCGAGGGCCGCTTGCAAAGTGGGCGCGATCCTCGCGGCATCGGTGCACCGGGTCAGATCCTTCGAGACAACGACCAAGCGCCCGTCTCGCGAACCGTTCTTTAGCGTGGCGAGTTTCATCTAGGCTGTCTCATCTGTCTGTAGGTGTTCAGAACGCGCGATCTCATGCAGCCACGCTGCGTGCTGCGGGGCCTTCTTGGTTTCCGACCATTCATTGATCATGACCTCAGCCACATCCTTTAGCTTCGCCATCTGGTCCGGCGTTCCGATATTCGCCGCAAGCTCGATCCGGTGGCCATTTGGGTCGAAGAAGTAGATCGACTTGAAAATGCCGTGATGCGTCGGCCCCAGAACATCAAGCCCCAATCCTTCCAGATGATCCTTGGCGGCCATCAGCTCATCAAGCGAGCCGAGCTTGAACGCGATGTGCTGAACCCATTGAGGCGTGTTCTCGTCGCGCCCCATATCCGGCTGGGTTGGCAGCTCGAAGAAGGCGAGCACATTGCCCTGACCGGCGTCGAGAAAGATGTGCATATAGGGATCATGCTCTCCGGTGGAGGGCACCCTGTCTTCGGCAATGGCGAGTTGAAACTCCATGTTCAGTGCCGTGCGATAGAACTCGACCGTTTCTTTCGCATCCCGGCATCGATAGGCCACATGATGTACACCCTGAAGGGTCGGTGCGGTCGTCATCATCTGTCTCCTTCTAAACTTTGTTCATACCGATCGCACAGAGGCCAACCGGGTCTTTCTGGAAGATTAGCAGGTCTTGTATCAGCACTATAGAGCAATGCGCGATTCATTGAGTGGATGTTGTCAAAGGCTACAGGGGTGGCCGTTTTAAAGGGCTCTTTTAATCTGCATTTTTTGTCAAAGATACCGGTTATGCTTGGACCGCTGCGCATCGGAATTGATCGCCACCTCGACCCGCAACCTATCAGAACCGGTTCCTTTGAGAATACCTGAGGACGCTTTGGCACTGGCAGAGAGTGTCAAGCTGTAGGCGGGCCTCGCTCGACAACCTCTTCACCCTGCAGCCCCTTCCAGAGGCTGACGCAGCCAATTAGGATAACGAAAGTGAATGGAAGCGCAGCGGTTATCGTACCGGCCTGAAGCGATTGAAGCGCCTGGGCCCCGCCTCCATAAAGCAGTACGGACGCGGTCAGTCCCAGCATGCAGGTCCAGAAGATGCGCTGGGCGACCGGCACGTGAAGCTTGCCGCCGGAGGTGATCGTATCCACGACCAGCGCACCGGAATCGGCAGATGTCACGATAAAGACAATGAGCAATATGATCGCGGCGGCAGAAGTGATTCCAGCAAACGGCATGTCTGCGAGCATCTGAAACAAAACAAGCGAGGCGTCTGTCATGCCCGTTGCCAGTTCCCCTGCCCCCGTCTTGTTTTGCTGAAGCGCTGTTTCGCCGAAAGCTGTAAACCAGACCACGCAGATTGTGAACGGAGCGAGCAGCACAACCGAGAAATACTCGCGAATAGTGCGCCCTTTGGAGATACGAGCGATGAACATGCCGACAAATGGTGACCAGGAAATCCACCAAGCCCAGTAGAAAATTGTCCAGTCATGGAACCAGGCTGTGTCTTCGCGGCCGATCCAATTCGTCAGTGCAGGTGTGTCGGCCAGATAAGCAATTAGGTTTTCGCCAATACCCATGAAGATCAGCGCCGTGGGTCCGGCGATAAGAACAAAGACCAATAGGCCGAAGGCAATCATCATATTCAAATTGCTGAGGAGTTTGACGCCGCCATGTATGCCGCGGAAAACAGAGATGATGGCAAGGCCTGTCATGATCGCAATCAACGACACCTGTACGCCGATGGTGGGTTCAAAACCGAGCAAATATCCGAGCCCAGCAGCTGCTTGTGTGCCGCCAATACCGATTGTGGTGGCAAGGCCGAATATGGTGGAAACAACAGCGAAGAGGTCGATCAGATGTCCCGGCCAGCCCCATATACGTTCCCCCAGAAGCGGGTAAAACGCTGATCGGATCGTCAGGGGCAGACCCTCATTGTGGGCAAAGAAACCAAGCGACAGCCCCACGAGTGCGTAGATCGCCCAGGGGGCAATTCCCCAGTGGAATATCGTCGCGCTGAAGGCCAGGCGCTCTGCCTCTGCTGATCCGGCCTCCGCATTGAGCGGCGTACCAAACCAGTCAGTATAGTATGCGAGCGGCTCTGCGGAGCCGTAGAACATGAAGCCAATCCCGACGCCAGCAGCAAAGAGCATCGCGATCCACGAGTGCAGTTTGAAGTCTGGTTTGGCTTCTGCGCCGCCGAGCCGGATGCGGCCGAGCGGAGATAAGGCAAGAAAGAAGCAAAATGCGAGGACGATCACAGGCGTTGCCGCAAACAGCCAGTCAAACCCCTCCAGGGTGAAGACTTTGGCGGCAGACAATGCACTTTGAGCCGTTGTTGGAAATACCAGCATGGCCAGGCTGAACACAAGCACCAGCGCCGCGCTCAGGAAGAAAACAGGATTGTGTATATCGAGCCCCAGAACCTCGACATTGTCCTGCCCGATTTCATAGTCGGATTTATACCCCGCAGATGTTCGCTCAGTGTCGTGAACACCTTCCCCGCTCTGTCCGGCGGGCCGTGCGCTGGTAGCATCTGCTGACGAAGTTTCGGTCATGGATCACCTAGAATCATGTGCCAGTCATGCCGTAATTGTGTCGATAATCAAAGAAATTTCGGCGAGCCGGAGATTCTGAGCTTGCAGCGTGTATTCCGAAACCATCCGAATTCTTGTGGTATTTATGGGACACGCCGTATTGGATAGCAGAGAGCTGCGGCCAAAACGCAGCCCAAACCTTTCACTCATCGAAATATATCGATAGCTAAAGGCCATCTCAGATTCGGCAGCGATGTGTATTCCCCCGACGATATGGACCTGCGCCCCGCACCGCCGAACAAAATGTCGAGGGGATTACAATGCGGAAATTAATGTGTGGCGTCTCAGGAATCGCCATGACTCTTGCTGTCGGCATAACTGCACAAGCGCAAGAGGCGTCGAGCGATGAGGTAGACCAGAGACGTCTTGCCCCCGTCACCGTAACGGCAACAAAGCGGTCCGAAAGCGCTCAGAATATTCCAGTCACTGTTTCTGCGCTTGGTGAAGAAACACTCTACGAGCTAAATGTCAGCGTTTTCACGGACTATCTCGTCCAGTTACCAGGGGTCACCGCAGGTGGGTCCGGGCCCGGTCAGAATACGATTTACATTCGTGGCCTGGCATCTACCACACCGAATTTGACCACGGCGGGCGTGGCTGGTCTTGCGCCGAACGTTGCGCTTTATCTGGATGAACAACCAGTATCTCAGCCGGGACGGAATCTCGATGTCTATGCGGCTGACCTGGAGCGGGTTGAAGTGCTCTCCGGCCCGCAAGGAACGCTGTTTGGCGCAAGCTCTCAAGCGGGAACGGTGCGCTTGATTACGAACAAGCCCAACCTCGATGAGTTCGAAGCCAATCTAAAACTCGGAACATCCTTCACGGAGGGCGGGGAGTTCAGCCAGTCCGTCGAGGCCGTGCTCAACATTCCTGTGACGGACAAGTTTGCGCTGCGCGCTGTCGGCTATGTTGATGATCAGGGCGGATATATTGACAATGTTGCCGGCACACGGACTGCAGCAGAAAGTGCCCGCTTCAGGCCTGAGGGGTTTGTCCGCGCAAATGGTGTTCCGGTATCAGCATTCCGCGCTGGGTTTCAGGCCGGGGCCGATCTTTCCAATGTGAACTTTCTGCCCGCGGACAATGCGGTCCTGGTCGAAGAAGACTTTAATGACGCGACGTATGCCGGCTTCCGGTTAAGCGGTCTCTATGAGTTCAACTCTGATTGGCAGCTGACGGTTTCCCACTCGCAGCAAAGCATCGAGTCCGATGGGGTCTTCTTCAACGATCCGGAACTCGATGATCTTGAGATTCAGCGGTTCGCACCGGACAGCATCAACGACGACTATTCGAACACAGCATGGACCCTGGACGGCCGCCTTGGCTTCCTGGAAGCCGTCTACACAGGGGCATTCACGGACCGCGATACAGATCAGACAGTCGACTACACGGACTATCTCTTCGTCGGCCAGTATCTGCCTTACTATATCTGTGATGGCTCGGTGACCTATCCAGGAGACGACGGCCCGGCGGGCACCTGCCAGGCTCCAAACCTCTTTGTAAACTCCGCCACGGACACCAAGATTCAGACCCATGAATTGCGCTTCAACACGCCAGCCGAATACCGGCTGCGCGCGACTGTGGGCGGGTTCTATAGCGATCTTGAGCTTACCGAGCTCAACGACTTTGTCTATCCAGGCTCTCAGTTCATCGACCTTTTCGGTCTTGATGGGTTTCCGGAGAATTTCTCTCAGCCAACAGCGTTTCAATCGACCAATCTGCCGCTGCCACCCGGCGGTATTTTCCGAAACGATATACGGCGCACTGACGAACAGTTTGGGATATTCGGCGAAGCGACTCTCGAGGTCGTTCCAAACACACTCGAGGTGACGTTCGGGGCGCGTTACTACGACATCGACGTGGACTTCGAAGGCAGCGCCAACGCGTCCTTTTGTAATTCGTCCGGCGTTGATGAAAACGCTTTCGGGACCAATCTCAGTGACCTGTTCGACGGTGATGGCTCGTTTACCTTTATCGGGACCTGCGCCGATGACTTGCGCCAGACATTCACGCTTGGCCAAACGATCGACGAGATCACCGCCGCCGGACTCAGCGAGGCTCAGGCGCAGCAGGTGATTAACTCGCTCAACGCCCCTGACACAGCCTCGACCGATGGTGTGATCTTCAAGGGCAATGTCAGCTGGACGCCAACTGACGACCTCCTGTTCTATTTCACCTACTCGGAAGGTTTCCGGCCGGGACTGCTAAACCGACCTGGTGGGGCACTGGGGCCGAACGGCTTCACCGTGCCGTTTGCACTCGATACGGATGATGTTCAGAATTATGAGGTCGGATGGAAGACAACGCTCTTCAATCAGCTCCAGTTCAACGGCAGTGCGTTCTACGTCGATATCAGTGATCTGCAGACAACGATTTTTGATCCAGCGATCACCAACCTGTTTTTCTCAGACAATGCCGCCGACGCAGAATTGTATGGTCTCGAAGCAGATCTCATCTGGGCCCCTCCGCAGATCGAAGGCCTGACGATCACGAGCGCCTTTTCTATTCTTGATACACAAATTACCGAAGTCCTGACGCCGACCGGTGATGTGATTGAGGGCGACGAGTTGGCCTTCGCGCCGAACTTTCAGGGCAATCTGCGGGCGCGTTATGAATGGGACGTGCTCGACGGCAAGTATCTGGCGCACGTCCAGGGACAAGGCGTCTACTCCGGCGAGTCGTTCTCGGACATCATCACGATCAATCGTGCTGAAATTGACGACTGGTTCACCCTTGCACTCGCGACCGGTGTGACGGCTGACAAATGGTCGGCGGAGTTTTTCGTTGACAACGTCACGGACGAACGTGCTGAGCTTGCGAACAATTTCGTCTTTGACCGTGAACGCGTCACAGTAAACCGGCCGCGCACCTATGGTATCCGCCTGGCGTTCCAATACTAATCGGTTGCGCCCGCTTGTAACCGGTTTGAAAATGGGAGCTCTAGGGTTTGAGACCCCATTTTTTGGATACCGACAAAGATGAGCGAGACGGCAGCATCAGAGCGCAAGGCTATCCAGGCGCTGATCCAGGCAGGCGGCTTTTCAGCTGCTCTGGCAAAAACCCGTGAGTTGCTCAGCAAAACGCCGGACGACACCGAGCTCCTTTACATGGCCGCTGTTTCGGCGCGCTATGTTAAGCGGTATGATGAAGCATCAGGCTGGCTCGACCAGCTGAAATCCCTCCAGCCTGAGTTCGGACGAGCTTTCCAGGAAGAAGGGCATCTGGCACGAGACCAGGGACGCTTTGACGCCGCACGCGTGGCATATGCACACGCTTGCAAATACAATCCCGCGCTAGAGGCGAGCTGGCGCGCACAGGCAGATATCCTGAACCGCCTCGGGCAACCATCTGAGGCCGCCGCAGCAAGCGCGCAAGCAGATCGGCTGCGGTCTTTACCCCGGCACTTGCTTGCTGTGACAAATCATTTGTCGGAAGGGCGGCTCTTGAAGGCCGAAGACCTCTGCCGCGCCTTTCTCCAGAAGAATCCACATCATGTCGAGGCCATGCGTTTGCTCGCGGATATTGGATCGCGTCTCGGTGTTCTGGAGGATGCAGACGTCCTTCTAGAGAGCGCAATTGCTCTGGAGCCGGACAATATCCAGCTGCGAATTGATTATATTCAGGTGCTCCGTAAGCGACAGAAATTCGCCGCCGCGCTTGAGCAAGCCGAGGCGCTTTTTGAGCGCGACGCAGACAACCCACTCTTCATCTCCCATTATGCCATCGAGAGCATGCAGACCGGAGACTACAACCGCGCGCTGACACTTTTTGATCAAGTGCTAACACAGCTTCCGAATGATCCAGCAACGCTCACCTCCCGAGGACATGCACTGAAAACAGCCGGCCAACAGGACGAAGCCATCGCGTCTTACAAAGCGGCTGTTGCTGTGCGGCCTGACCATGGTGACGCCTGGTACGCGCTCGCCAATCTGAAGACCTACGCTTTTACTGCAGACGAACTTCAGATCATGAGGTTGGAAACGGAAAAGTCCGACCTCAGCCACATGTCGCGTGTTCATTTCTGTTTCGCGCTCGGCAAGGCCTTTGAAGATGCCAAATCCTTTGATGAGTCCTTTGCCTGGTATGCGCGCGGCAACGCGCTGAAGCAGGCTCAGACGCGCTACACGACAGAGCAGATGCAAGCTGAGTTCGAGGCACAGAAATTGGTCTCCACGGGGGCTCTTTTTGACGCGCGCGCCGGCGATGGCTGCCCGGCACCAGATCCGATCTTCATTCTCGGCCTGCCACGTGCCGGGTCTACACTCATCGAGCAGATCCTTGCTTCCCATAGCCAGGTCGACGGCACGCTTGAGCTTCCGAACATTCTGTCGCTCGCTCACCGCCTGGGCGGGCGCAAACATCTTTCAGAACCCAGCCGGTACCCACACATCCTGCACGACTTGTCAGCGGACGAACTGACAGCGTTGGGTCAGGAATATATCGACACCACACGCATTCACCGACGAGGTGCCCGTTTCTTCACCGACAAGATGCCGAACAATTTCCGGCATATTGGGCTGATCCACTTAATACTGCCGAACGCGAAGATCATCGATGCGCGTCGCGATCCAATGGATTGCTGCTGGTCAGGATTTAAACAACTCTTCGCGGAGGGGCAGGAGTTCACCTATGCATTAGACGACATCGGTCACTACTACCGGGCTTATGTCGATCTGATGAACCATTGGGAGGCGGTGTTGCCTGCCGGGCGCATTCTGCGTGTGCAACATGAGGATGTGCTTGATGATCTAGAGGGGCAGGTCCGGCGACTGCTCGACCACTGCGAACTTCCGTTTGAAGGCACATGTGTCAATTTTCATCAAACAGATCGTGCTGTCCGCACCGCGAGCTCGGAACAAGTGCGTCAGCCGATTAGCCGCGCAGGCCAGGATCAGTGGAAACCGTTTGAGGCTCACCTCTCGCCATTGAAAGAGGCTCTTGGCTCGGAACTCATTGCGGTATAGGGCGTTCATATGACGACACGTGCTGAAGATGCCCTGATTGCGCTTCGCCAGATCCAACGAAAAACGGAACTGGCCGCAAAGCGTTTGGCGCAAACGGCCGGCCTGACGCCTTCGCAACTCGTCGTTTTGCAGCTCCTTAAAGAACGCGGCGAAACGTCTGCTGGCGAGCTGAGCCAGCTCACGCAACTCAAACATGCCACGATCACAAGCCTCGTCGACAAACTCGTTACGCGTGGATATGTGACGCGCCGCAAATCTGACGCCGACAAGCGGAAAGTCTGGCTTACCTTAACGGATAACGGCCTTACTGGTCTCACCGCCGCCCCAGACCTTCTGCAAGAAGTCTTCGAGAAGAGGTTTGATGGACTTCCTGACTGGCATCAGTCTATGCTGGTATCCGCGTTGGAGCGCGTCTCAGCCCTGCTTGACGCAGAAGACCTCGACGCGGCACCTGTTCTAGATGTTGGTGCGCTGGACGAAAAACCAAACCACTGATGACGCTGTAGGACGACCGACGGTACTGTCAGTCTAACGCGAACCGGTTTCCGTTTTTCGCGGGTTTAGTAAGTACTAGGCAGCGAGTAGCTCGCGCCAATCGATAAGTGCGGCGTCGCGTTTCGATTTGAAGGTTTTTCTGGAGTTGATGTGTCGATCTAGATTGAAATGATTGTGGACGGAGGAATGCATTGAGGCGAACTTTTGAAGATGGCTCATCCTTCGAAATCTGAGCATCGCCCTCTCCCGCCTTCGGAAGGGCAAGTGAGAATTCTCTGCCCGATTATTGAGATGGCGACCGACCTCCTGGCTTGCCAATCTCCTTCATAGCCGCTCCGAATGAGGCCAGTCTGTCTGTGATCACGACTTGCGGATTGCCATACCGCTTCATCGCTTTTCTCAGAAATTTCAACGCGGCAGCTTTATCCCTCGTCTTGGTGACAAAAGACTCCAGCCCCCCCTTCATGGTCCACAGCTCGCCATAAGTAGTGCTGCACCCCATTGATCTTCACGAAAACCTCATCGAGGTGCCACTGCCATTGGGTAACCTGACGCATGTAACTCGCCCTCTGCTTACGGATTTTACTGGCGAAGTGGTTCCCGAACCGATCTACCCAGAGACGGACGCTTTCATGGCAGATATCAATACCGCGCTCGTGCAGTAGATCTTCGACGTTCCGAAGCGAAAGCGGGAAGCGCACATACATCATTACCGCCAACTGGATGATCTCGGGTGACGTCTTGAACTATCGAAACGGGTTCTCGGGCATAAACCGAAGCTACGATTGCGGGTTTATCGCATCAAGTTCGGTTTCCACTGACAATGCCCCTCGGAGAAGTGGGCACAATTTTGAGGGCGTAAGAAACTGGCCCAATCGACAGGACTGCCTGGCGGAGAGGAAGGGATTCGAACCCTCGATACGCTATTAACGTATACTCCCTTAGCAGGGGAGCGCCTTCAGCCACTCGGCCACCTCTCCGCTCAAGGCTCAACGGTCTATCGAAACGCCTTTCGCGTTGCAATCCCGCCCGTCGCCTTTTCTCAGCCCTTCCCCAGCCAGTCAAAATCCTTATCGGTCCACCAGGGCCAAAAGCTCGGCAAGCCCTCCGATACTTTCACAGGATAGTCTGGCTCTCGCTTTTCCAGAAAGCTCATAACGCCCTCACGGGCATCTTCGGTCTGCCCTCGCTCATAGATCGCAGCAGAGTCAACAATATGAGCATCCATGGGATGCGGCGCACCAAGCATGCGCCACATCATATGCCGCGTCAGCGTAATCGATACAGGGGCCGTATTGTCGGCGATTTCCCGGGCGATTTTCCGCGCCTCAGCCATCAGGTCAGCCTGGGGATAAATCGCTCGAATGAGCCCGCCATCCAAGGCTTCCTGAGCCGGAAACACGCGGCCAGAATAACACCATTCCAGCGCCCGGCTGACCCCGACAAGACGCGGCAGAAACCAGCTGGAACAAGCCTCGGGCACAATGCCCCGCCGGGCGAAGACAAAACCGAACCGCGCCGTATCGGAGGCGATCCGGATATCCATCGGCAGCTGCATTGTGACCCCAACACCGACGGCCGCACCATTGATCGCCCCGATCACGGGCTTCAGGCTTTCGAAGATGCGAAGCGTCATGCGGCCGCCACCATCGCGCTGAATATCTTCCGGCGTAACCCGGCCCACTTCCTTGCTCTCGGCGCGCGCCTCATAGTCAAAGGTCTTCGCACCCTCCGAAAGATCAGCGCCCGCACAGAAAGCCCGGTCGCCCGCACCCGTCATGATCACAGCGCGTACATCATCATCAGCGTCGGTAATGTCGAAAGCGGAGATGATCTCATACATCATCTTGCCGGTGAATGCGTTCATCTTGTCTGGACGATTCAATGTCAGCGTTGCAACGCCGTCATCGATATCAAGCTTGATCGTTTCGAATGTGTGCTCGGCCATGGCTCCGTTCCCCTAATGCAAACGCGTATCAGGAAATCGAACCACCCCAGACGTCAAGCTCTGATCGGCCACAACATTACATAAACTACATTCGATTTCCCCGGCATCTCCACTAAACTAACTTTCGGCGTAGGGAACACACATCGTCTTACGCTTAATATTCTAGTCTTTCCGGGGGGAATTATTCGTGAACGAGCAAACCGTATTTGGTGCCTTACTGGGCACAACCTTGTTGTTACAGGGATGTGCAGGTGGCATCTCCCAGCCCGCACTCGATCTATATGTCATTGAACACAAAGCCTCTCAAATGTGCATTTGGGACAATGGAACCGAAATTGGCGACAGCGCCATCCTGCGCAGCTGTCAGGCTCCCGAGATCTCGACGGGATGTTTCACCAACCAGCCCGAAATTGATGGCGTCCCGCAGGACGATACATGCGAGAATTTGCTCGGAGAACTTCGTATTGATGGGAGTTTACAGTGGGTTTTAGGTGATGCTGACAGCGATGGAATTGTCACGCTGCAGCGAGGAGCGGTCTGCCTGGCAATAGAAGACACCATTGATCAATCCGAAGCGGTCCCAGTCGTCGCCATATCCTGTTCGGCTCCGGCCTCAGCAACGTGGCGGATCGACGGCGGTCGTCCAGGTGATCTGGTGCGCGACGCCCGCATCATTCACTCAGAAAATGGCAAATGCCTCACCATCGATCGCCAGGACAGTTTTCGCTCAGCCCTCTTGATCGCCGCACCGTGCGATGGATCTGATGAGCGTTTCGGTTGGCGCGTCGTCGCCGACAACCAAATCGACGAGGTATATGGCGAGTAACCGCCGGGGACGCGGGGCCGGACTTCGGGGACGTAATCCGCATTTATGACGCTGCAGTCGTGAGCTTCACGAATGGGCATGCCTGTGCAACCCCTTAACAATAAATCAAATCGATCTATTGTCGTAGCCCGGATGCCAAGTTTCCCAGACCCCACTCTGGTCGCCATACCAGCCTTTATCTTGCTCGTGACCTTGGAATGGTGGGCGGTATCAAAGACCTATGCTGCCGGGCGGTACGAGGTGAAGGATGCCTTCACCTCGATGACGATGGGACTCGGCAGCTCGATCTCAGGTGTCCTGTTCGGGTTCCTCGCCTACTCGGCAACGGTCTGGGTGTGGGACAATTTTCGAATGACGGACATCGCACTCACCTGGTGGAGTTTCGCCGGGCTGATGCTGCTAAATGACTTCCTCTACTATTGGAAGCACCGCGCCATGCACCGCATACGGTGGTTTTGGGCGAACCATGTGGTTCACCATTCCTCCGAGCACTACAATCTCACAACGGCCTTGAGACAGCCGTGGACAGGCCCGATCACAGGCCTTTTCGTGATTGGACTTCCCCAAGTGATCTTGGGATTTCATCCGGCCGCCGTCGCCTTCGCCGGCGGGATCAACCTTCTCTACCAATTCTGGATCCACACCGAAGCAATCGACAAAACACCGCGCTGGTTTGAATCGATTTTCAACACACCGTCCCATCACCGCGTTCACCATGCGCGCAATGCACGCTACCTCGACGCAAACTATGCAGGCATATTGATCATCTGGGATAAGATGTTTGGCACCTTTGTGCCTGAACTCGAGCGGGACAAACCGGACTATGGATTGGTGTCCCCACAAACCTCTTTCAACCCGATCATCGTCGCTTTCCAGGAATACTGGGCGCTTCTGAAAGATCTGTTCCGCGATGGCTGGCGGATTTGGCGGTGGCCTGGACGCTTCTTTGCACCGCCTGGCTGGAGTCCCGACGGCAACCACGCCTCCTCGACACGCATGAAGCGCCAGTTCCTTTCCGAACATCCCGAAGAAGCTGGAACGCCCGGACTGCCGATCCGCCATAAATCAGCATCGAACGTCGAAGCCCCGGCAGAGTAGGTATCGGCGAACGCCATCGACATCCTAAAATCCAGCGCTAATCTGTTCTGAGATAACCAGAACACAGCGGGGAAGCTGGTATGCATCCATGTCATTACGCCAAAACAGATCCGGACCGCGCCGCCTATATTATGGCCGGCTCGGGCGAAAAAGTGTCCTTTGCGAACCTGGACGCGCGGTCGAACCAGACCGCTCATGCCCTGCGAGAAGCCGGGTGCAAACCAGGTGATACGATCGCTATCTTTGCAGAGAATTCCGGCCGCTATTTCGAGATCTGTTGGGCCGCCCAGCGCGCGGGATTGTACTATGTCTGCATATCGTCCCGCCTCACCGCCCCGGAGGTTGAGTACATATTGAGAGACTCCGGGTCGCGCCTTTTCATTGCAAGTGTTGGCTTGGCGCAGACAGCCATCGAGGCACGCCAATTAGCTGACATCGGAGATGCCTGGTCCATTGACGGAGAGATCGAGGGATTTACCGCACTTGAAACGCTGAGAGAGAGATTCCCCGAAACACCGATCCCGGATCAAATGGCCGGGACGGATATGCTTTATTCGTCCGGCACCACGGGACGCCCGAAAGGCCTTCGTCCACCGCTCGAACCGAATATGCCGATCGACGGCCCAAACGCCCTGATTATGATCGCCCAGGCTCTAACCAAGGCCGGGGCCGACACGATCTATCTCTCGCCTGCACCGCTCTACCATGCCGCCCCGCTTCGCTGGTGCATGTCCATGACCCGCTTGGGCGCGACCCTCATCATTATGGAGAAGTTCGATCCGGAGGGATATCTGGAACTGGTTGAGACACACAAGGTCACGCACACCCAGGTCGTCCCCACCATGTTTGTCCGCATGACCAAGCTGCCAGACGACATCAAACGCAAATACGATGTCTCATCGATACGGTGCGCCCTGCATGCGGCCGCGCCATGCCCGATCCCCATCAAGCAGGAGATGATCGACTGGTGGGGCCCTGTGATCGAAGAGTATTATGCCGGCTCTGAAGGCAATGGCATGACCTGGGCCACAAGCGAGGACTGGCTCGCCCACAAAGGCACGGTCGGAAAGGCTGTGTTCGGTGAGCTACATATTTGCGATGAAGCCGGAGAGGAAGTGCCGATCGGCGAAGAGGGCCAGATCTATTTTGGGGGCACACCGGCCCCGACCTATCACAACGCCCCTGACAAAACGAAAGATGCCCTCAACCCGAAGCATGCGGATTGGTCGTCCCTCGGCGATGTGGGTAAAGTTGATGAAGATGGCTTCCTCTACCTTACCGACCGCAAAGCCTTCATGATCATTTCGGGAGGGGTGAACATCTATCCCCAAGAAACCGAGAACATCCTTATCACGCATCCAAAAGTCGCCGACTGCGCCGTTATCGGTGTCCCGGACCCTGACTTTGGCGAAGCTGTGAAAGCCGTCGTCCAACCGGCGGACGGCCAGTCACCTTCAGACGAACTGGTCGAAGAACTCATGGCTTTTTGCCAAGCGAATCTGTCAAAACTCAAATGTCCGAAGTCGATCGATTTTGATCCCGAACTCCCGCGCCATCCGACCGGAAAACTCTATAAACGCCTGATCCGCGACCGATACTGGGGCGACCACTCAAGCCGGATCGTCTGATAGCTGAAAAAGGCCTAGCATTTCATATTGTTTATCGATATATATCCATGATGGATAGATTCGATGACAGATATTCAGATGTCGCCCCTGGCGATGTAGTTTCCATCCCATTTGGCGGCGTGCTTCGCCATTATGGTGTCGTGACCCATCGGGGAACCGTGATTACCAATTCACGGCGACGCGGCGGGGTTGTTGAAATCAGCCTCGAGGAGTTTGAAGACGGCCGTCAGATAAAGCGCCACCGCAACCGACATGGTCTTCATCCCTTACATATCGAGGCTCGAGCACGGCGATCCATGGGGACAGCATATCGCCTTGCAGAATACAATTGCATCGATCTCACCCAACACAGCCATCGGGCGCGGCCGACACCCTGGCAGTATGGATCGGCGACACTCAAAACGCTGAGCGATATGGTCTTTGGCAGCAGGGCGCGCCGCTAGACTCCGCCCCCCAATATCGCATCGTGACACACAGGGCCGATCGCCCTAGTCTTCCTTCATGGAATTGCTCACCGATCAAAGTCATCATTTCGACATCCCGCCGGACATTATCTATTTGAATGCGGCGACGATGGGCCCTCTGCCCATTACAGCTGCGAAAGCTGGCGATATGGGGCTTCGACGCAAGCTGTACCCTTGGGAAATTACCAGCAACGACTTCTTCAAAGTGACCGACAGTATACGTCCCAAACTTGCGCGCCTGATCAACGCCGATATGGACAGCATCGCAATATGCCCGTCAGCGAGTTATGGATTGGCAACGGCCGCTCAGAACCTCGACATCCGGCCTGGGCAGTCCATTCTTGTTCTGGACGACCAGTTCCCCTCAAACGTCTACACTTGGCGGGCCGTCGCAGAACGCGCAGGAGCCATCATAAAGACAATCGATAACCGAGAGAGCAACGCCTCTCTCTCGGACCGACTGCTGGACGCCATTGATGCGTCCACCGCCATTGTGACCTGCGGACAGGTTCGATGGACAGACGGAGCCCTAATCGACCTCGAAGCCGTTGGAAAACGAGCAAAAGAGGTGGGTGCGGCGCTGGTCGTAGATCTCTCACAGAGCTGTGGGGCTTTGGACTTTGATATTGAAAAAGTGAAGCCGGACTTTGTCGTCTGCGTCGGCTACAAATGGCTGCTGGGTCCATACAGCCTCGGATTTGCGTACATCGCGCCGGAACACCGGAATGGCCGTCCATTGGAACAAAATTGGATCGCGAGACGAGGCTCTGAAGATTTCACCCAACTCACCAATTATCAAGACGATTACGGCCCTGGCGCAACGCGCTTCGATATGGGCGAGCGCTCCAATTTCGCGCTTATGCCGGCATTCGAGGCGGCAATAGATCTGATCCTGGATTGGGGCATCGATCGCGTGGAAGCAACCTTGGCTGCGCGCAACCGCGATCTGTGCAGAAAACTGACAGAGTTGGGCCTCGCCACACCCAGCGAAGCAGAGCGAGGCCCCCACTATGTCGGCGCGACCCTTCCAGGTGAAGCTCCAATCGATTTGGTCGGGCGGCTTGCAAAGAGAAACATATTTGTATCCCAACGCGGCCGATGCCTGCGCATAACCCAACATCTCTACAATAATGATCGACAAATCGACGTGTTCTTATCGGCACTTCAAGACGAGCTAGCTGTAGCCGAGGTCTAAAACACCATCGCCGCAATCGACGAACACGACCAGACTCTCCCTAGGGAACGACTTGCCGGTGACAGCTGTTGGCGTAACAGTATAGTCAGGTGAAGAATAATCATTAGGAGGACCTCATGGCCGAGCCCAAAACCGTTTCATTCGATGATCTGGAATCCCTTGCCGGGGAACATGTTGGCGTTTCAGACTGGCATGAAATTGACCAAGACCGGGTCAATCTTTTTGCCGATGCAACCGGCGATCATCAATGGATTCATGTGGACGTCGAAAGAGCGACGCAATTTCTAGGCGGTCCGATCGCACACGGATATCTAACCCTGTCGCTTCTTCCCATGTTGTCCGGGGAAGTCCTGCGCGTTGAGGGGGTCACCCGAGGAATCAATTACGGCTCCAACAAAGTCCGGTTTACGAATATGGTACCTGTGGGGTCCAAGGTGCGTCTGTCGCAAACCTGCAAATCCATTGAACCCAAAGCGGGCGGCAAACAGATGATTATGGAGAGCACAATCGAAATTGAAGGACAGGAGCGTCCGGCCTGCATCGCCGAAGCGATCAGCATATTGTACGGCTAACAGACGGATCACTCGCGAGGCCAGGGTCAGTCGGCCTTGCCTCGCGAAGAACCCAATGCCGCCAAAATTGATATAAATACTGGGAAATAAGCAAATAAGGGGACACTCATGCGGAGCTTACGTACAGGACTGATCGGCGCTGTTATCGCAACGGGGCTAGTCGCATTTCCCGCCTCGGCACAAACAGCCGTAGACGATATCGATTTCGGCGACGATGCAAGCACATGGTCGAATGACGGCGAATGCGACGATCCGCGGTTCCAGGGCGAAGGAATGGCGGCATCGACCAATCGAGAAGACCTTCTGCACGATGCAACTGACTGCCGGACATTGCTTCAGGCCGGAAAGATCACACTGTCGGCAAGCCAATACGATCCCACTCTGACCACGTTCGAAGGCATAGAACTGGGAAATGATGATGGTCGATACCCGAATGATGGCGTCTGCGACGATCCACGGTTTGAGGGTACAGGCATGTCCCCGAGCCCGGATCATCCTGAAATCGGAGGAGACAAATCCGATTGTTCCTATGGACTTCAACTCGGCGAACTGACCGTGGCGGATGATGTCCCGCCGCCGCTCGAATTGGTCGATGGCATCGATTTCGGCAATGACAAGGGCAGTTATGCGGGCGATGGCGAATGCGACGATCCGAGATTCGCGGGCAATGGCATGGCATCCATCTCGCTTGAAGTGTCCAATATGGGCGGCGATCGCACCGATTGTTTGGCAGCCTATCAGACCGGTGAGGTTCGATTCATAGAACGCAGCGTCATCGACGGTATCGATTTTGGTGACAATCGGAACATCTATGCAAGCGATGACGCATGCGATGATCCGCGCTTCGACGGTGCAGGTATGGGAGCGAAGCCTGGTTTGGACGGGCTGAAGCATGACGCTGCAGACTGCATGGCCGCCTGGAGATCAAACACAATAAGTCCGCGATTGTCCTTGGATGCCGGCGGCTATGTGATCAAGGACGGAATATTCTTTGGAGAGGACTCAGGCACTTTTGCAAATGATGGAGAGTGTGACGACCCAACCTTCACCGGCCGCACAATGGCCGCAAGCGGTGGCAGCCTCGAATATGCCGGCCGGGATCAGACCGATTGCTTGAGCGGATACAATAACGGGGACCTAAAACTTGCGCCACCCGTGCCGGTCTTGCGCATTATGGAAGCGGACGGAATCAAGTTCGGCGATGACAACAGCGCCTTCGCGAATGACGGGGAATGTGACGACCCGCGGTTTGAAGGTCTTGGCATGGCGACATCGCTGATCGACAGCGATCGCCTCCATGATGCAAGCGACTGCCTTGCTCTGTACGAGAGCGGCGATATCCGATTGAGGGAATAGCCCGCAGGGACACGCCTTCCGGTCCAAAGCTCGCCTCTTGATTGAGGTGGCTGTGCAATGAGCTATATATCATAGCTCTGATGAAAGGTGCCTTAAATGACGGCTTCCAAAGATAAGATCAAACGATCGGACCGAGAGTGGCGCGAACGCTTGACGGACGAACAGTATCGGGTCGGCGTGAGAGAAGGCACAGAGCCGCCCTTCTCACCAGGTAATCTGGACAATGAAAAGCGAGACGGCGTTTTCAAATGTGTTGGCTGCGGCACCATACTTTGGTCGTCCAAACACAAATTCGACAGCGGAACGGGCTGGCCGAGTTTCTTTGCACCGGCCGTCCCCGGCATCGTCGACACCAAAACAGACTTCAAGCTCGTATATCCCCGGACAGAATGCCATTGTGCCGTCTGCGGACTGCATATGGGCCACGTCTTCAAAGATGGTCCCGCACCAACAGGCGAGCGCTGGTGCATTAATGGTGTAATGCTGGACTTTGAGGCGAACGAGAGCGATAGCTAACGCCACGCTGAGCCTCGCCTATCGCGACAAAGAACAGAACATGCCATGCCCCAACAGACACCGCCCATTGCGCGCCGCGATGACACCTATCAGATCGAACAGCTCGGCCGCACAAGAACCGACCCATATCACTGGCTAAAGGACGAAAACTGGCAAACAGTTATGCGTGACCCAAAGGTCCTGCGTGAGGATATTCGCGAATATCTCGAAGCAGAGAACGCATACACCAAGGCCATGATCGAAGACCCGCTGGCCAGTCTGCAAACGACGCTTTTGAAAGAAATGCGGGGTCGGATCAAAGAAGATGACAGCTCTGTTCCGACCAAGGATGGTCCGTATGCCTATTTCACCCGCTATCGAGAGGGGGACGAATATCCTGTTTTCGCGCGGCGCGACGCAAACGAGGCTTTTGATGAGTCATCCGCCGAGACCATCCTTTTCGATGGAGAGAAGGAAGCAGAAGGCGCGACCTATTTTGATATTGGCGGGCTGGGTCACTCACCTGATCACAAATGGCTTGCCTTTGCGATAGATCGTCAGGGCAGTGAATACTACACGCTAAAAGTGCGCAATATCGAAAGCGGCGAAGAACTCCCCTTCCAGGTTGACAAAACAACTGGCGGCTTTGTCTGGAGCGAAAACTCCGACGCGATTTACTGGGTCGAGCGAAATGAGAATGGGCGATCATGCGCCGTCTTCCGACGGGAACTTCACAAGGATGAAGATGCGCTTGTCTATCGCGAGGAAGATGAAGGCTTCTTCGTCGGGGTTGGGAAAAGCCAATCAAACGATCTCATCTTTATTACCGCAAACGACCACACAACGTCGGAGTGGCGATGGCTCGACGCAAGATCAGGCGGGACGGAAACCCAACTGATTGCCGCAAGAGAACGCGGCCATGAATACAGCGTTTGCCACCATGACGATGCATTCTTCATCCTGACCAATCGCGATGGCGCGGTCGATTTCAAAATCATGCGGGCGGAGATCACTGATCAGGATCCGGACAAATGGATCGATATCCTTCCCCATGTATCGGGCACACTGCTGCTCGATCTGCTGTCACTAAAGGACTATCTCATTCGCCTCGAGCGGCATGAAGGATTGCCGCGCATCATTGTGCGTCAGCGTAAAGACGGCACTGAACACACCATACACTTCGAGGAGGCCGCCTATGCGCTCGGCCTGTCCGGCGGATATGAGTACGACACGCAACAGATGCGATTCTCGTACTCCTCCCCCACCACGCCGGGTCAAGTGTTCGATTACAATGTCGGCAGCCGAGACCGATTGCTTCGCAAAACCCAAGACGTCCCGTCGGGCCACAGGATCGAAGACTATGT
Source organism: Pseudomonadota bacterium (assembly GCA_039817885.1). Classification (GTDB taxonomy): domain Bacteria; phylum Pseudomonadota; class Alphaproteobacteria; order Caulobacterales; family Hyphomonadaceae; genus CALLCD01. The sequence goes on from JBCBUY010000015.1 coordinate 34,655, forward strand.
CTGTGAACGAATAATCGCTCCCGCCTCTGACGGTGCTGATGTTCCCATCACGCTTCTGCGCCATAAGAACACACCAATCGATGGAACCGCACCTGTTTTGCTCTATGGGTATGGCTCGTATGGCATCACAATTCCTGCAGGATTTTCAACCTCCAGACTGTCCCTTGTTGACCGGGGATTCGTATTTGCTATTGCTCACATCCGTGGCGGAACGTCGAAAGGCTATCAATGGTATCTTGACGGCAAACTCGACAAGAAAACCAATACGTTCACGGATTTTATCTCCGCCGCCGAAACCCTTATTGAACAGCGCTACACGTCGGCTGGCAATATTGTTGGCATGGGCGGCTCTGCAGGTGGCCTCCTGATTGGAGCCGTATCGAATCTCGCGCCGCAACTTTTTGCAGGCTTCATCGCGGCCGTTCCATTCGTGGACGTGCTAAACACCATGTCGGACGACAGCCTCCCCCTAACGCCGCCGGAATGGCCCGAATGGGGTAATCCGCTGACAGATGAAATCGCTTACAGCCGTATCGAAGCATACTCCCCCTATGATCAGGTGGCAGACAAACCATATCCGAGAATGCTCATAACCGGTGGGCTGTCAGACCCCCGCGTCACATATTGGGAACCGGCCAAATGGACGGCAAAACTCCGGCACAAGGCACCGGACGCAGGTCCGTACTTTCTTCGCATCAATATGGAAGCGGGCCATGGTGGGGCGACCGGACGGTTCGAAGGACTGAAAGAGACCGCCCTCGAATACGCATTCGCGCTTCAATGCGTTGGACTTGCCGACAGATAATTTTTTTACCCCAAACAAAAAGCCCCAGCCTAATCGGACCGGGGCTTCTTTGACCTTATGTCGAACGACTAGCTGTTTTGAGCTTCCACGACACGTTCGGTTGCTTCGTCAAGGCGGTCTGCGACATCCGCGCAGCCCTCTGGCAGGTTGTCCCCCCCCAGGATGAGCAACTGGTCGCAAGCCTTCTTCTCATTTGAAATTTCCCGACGAACCGTATCAAGCTCGAACACGCGCAGAGCTTTTGCAGTTGCTTCTTCGGATGCCATAAACGCCAGCCAGCCGCGGCCACCACGATTGTTGGCATTTCTAAATGCCTCTCTCGCGCCGGCGCGGTTGTCGCGTTCATATCGTGACTGTCCAATCTGAACCCACGCCAATCCACGATCCTTCAGCCCGCCAACATCCAGCGCTGTCGTAAGCGCTTCTTCGGCAGATTCCCATTGCTGCAAATCGGCATATGAGCGGCCCAGGCGCTCATACATTGCACCAGAATTGTTGATCGCGGCGGCTTGCTGAATAACGGGAATGGCGCGCTCGTGTTCCCGCGCGACCTGATAAAGATTGGCCAGCAATTCGAGTTTATCGAAACTTCTTTCAATACGCCCGGCATTCATTTCTTTTTCCAGAATGCGCGCAGCCTCAAACGGAACATCGAAGGAGTTATAAAAATTCACAACGCGCATCAACTCGTCTTCGGTTGTTAAAATCCCGCCGAGATACATTGCCTTTTGAACTTCGAACGCCTTACGCGCATCGTCCGCTTTGAAATAATCGCCAGAGATGGCATCCCACAGACGGCGATCACCAGGGTTACGCTCCAGGAGAACTTCTAGAAGCTGTGCTTTCTTCGCCAGATCTCCGTTCGCGTCGTAAAGGAATATGAGGAAATCATACACTTGGCGAGACGCATTCGGGCCGTCCTCAGCAAACACCTGCTCCGCCCATTTCAGAGCTTCCGTATTGTTATCGAGCTTGTTGTAAACAGCAGCAAGCGTCCACTTCTGATCCCGATTGGGCTGACCGCCCGCATCAAGCCATTGCTGCATCCAGCCAAGACCCGTCTCAAGCTTGTCCTCGGCGAAATAGATCTGCGACAAGGAGAGCAGAATGGGTGTCCGGTTTTCCCCGGAAATATAGCCCTTATTGAGCGATGTCTCGAGATCCTGCGCGGCCCCTAGATAATCATTTTTTGCAATCTTGATCTGGGCACTGAGACCAAGCGCTGCGCCCTCTTCATAGCAATTCAATTCACCGGCCCGCAGCTGGTTTAGTTTTACCAGGGCGGCATCGGGATTGTCATTAATTGTAAGCTCGTTTTCAGCGTCGAGATAAAGCTGACCCGCCGAAGAGCCAAACTCAGTGATATCACATCCCTGAGCCATTGCAGTTCCTGCCCCGACGATCAGAAACGCGACGGCAGTTGAAGCCCCTTTCAGCAGTGACTTGAAACTCATTTCAGCTTTCTCCTTGTGTCAGAAAGGCCCTTTCAATGAACCGGAAGTTTGCCCTCCGATCAAGGCATTCACTGATCGTTTACCGTGATTTTCCGACATATTATCATTGGCATCGCAGGACTTCAAACACTGCTTAGCGGTCTTGCAGACGAAAAACGATTGGATAGGCAACGCCAGCCTGCCGAACGGCCTTGCCATCAACGACCCTGGGCGCGAAACGAGCCCGCGCAACAGCGCTCCTGGCCGCCCGCTCAAATCCAGTCGAGGTACACTCCGCGACCACATTCGACGGATATCCAGCGCTGTCGATGTCGAACCGCACAAGACAATCCCCCTCCAGCCCGCGTGCAAGTTCGCGCGTTGGGTAACTCACCGTCAGCGGCGCAAGGGGGACAGGCTCCCGCGCAAGGCCTGGAATATCAACCGATGCAATCTGCCCAACCTCAAACGCCGGCTCGGCAGGCACTTGTCCCGCATAGGCTGACAATGGAAGATCAATGTCGCTCTTGTTCGCCTTATAGGCCGGCGGAGGCGGAGGCTTGACCGCCGCTTCAATTGGCTTCGGCGGCTGACCATCCTGAACATCAATGCCGCCTCTCTCTTCGGGTACGATGCGCTCTATGACACGCGATTCAGTGATCAATGGCCGCTCATAATCGACGGACACAAGTGCACTCATTAGGAAGGTCAGACCAAGGGTAACCGCCGCTGCAGGGAAAACTGCCCCCATAAATCGATGGCGTGTGTCAAAAGGCCGGCCATCCGCCGAGCAAAGCTGAAATCCTGTGACCATAGACCGTTCCATGCTTGCTCCCGATTTGAGTATACAACTCAATTACAAGTATATTGACGTAGCGTCAACCTACCAGAGGAAACAAACACGCAACAAAAAGGGGCACCGAAGCGCCCCTTTAAAAGTCAATATGTGTGAGCGCTATTGTTGCAGGTTGAACACGAGCGGATAGATCACATTGCGGCGCTCGCGCGCCTGACCGCGAACAATCTTCGGCGCAAATTCAACGCGGCTAACAGCCCGCACAGCTTCCCGCCGAAACACGCTGTCAGTGCAATCAGCTTCAACATTGTACGGTCGACCACGAACATCCACGTCAAAGCGAACCTGGCACTCCCCTTCAATACCCCGCTCAGCGGCGCGCGAAGGATAGGTCACAACCGGTGGCCGAATGGGTTGCGCGTCGCGATCTGAAATCGCCACAGGATTGATGTCGAGAGACTGAACCCGATCAAAGTTCAATTCTGTCGGCGCAGCCCCCTGAATATTGGCCGGCGGCAAATCGATATCCGACTTGCTTGCAGACAATTTTGGCGGTGGGGGCGGCTTGTCGGCAGCAGCAATTCTACGTGGCTTGGACCGCGACCGCGCACGAACATCTTGATCACGTTGTTCAGGCACAATCCGCTCTAGCGTGCGGCGCTCTTCTTCCTCTGGCTCTTCAAATGGACTGCTGATCAGCGCATTCATCATGATAAAGAGCATATAGGCGATGATCGCCGCCGCAGGGACGCCAGTGAGAAAACGAAAAATTGGATTGGTTAGCATATTCGTCTCCTAATCAAGCTCAGCTGAGATGTTAACAGGATAACGCCCGTCAGCTTCCGCGATCACATCCATCAGAGTCACAAGCGCTTCGGCTTCGGAATCTGAATCAGCCTGGATCACCAACTCTCCATTGGGGTTGTCTTCGCGCAACTCCCGAATGGTGTATCCGATCGCGTTCGCCTCAACCTTCTTCTTATCGATATAAATATCGCTGTTCTCGTCAATCGCGATGATGATCGCCAAAGGCTTGATCTCATCCTTATTATCAACGACCTCGCGGCTGATATCGACACCGGGGACTTTAATGAACTGCGCCGTCACAATGAAGAAAATCAAAAGGATAAACACCACGTCGAGCATCGGCGTGAGGTTGATTTCCTCTTCTTCGGTCGCTCCGACAGAGCTTGAACGTCTACGTCTTGCCATGTCTCCGTCCTTTATCCTACGTCACTCAAGACGAGATTGACTTTCTCAATATTCGCACTCGCCGCCTGGTCCCGAATTCGAACGATAAGTCCGTTTTTAGCATCAGGGTGAGCCTGAATTATGACGGCCGAATTTGGTGTCTCCGCGCGAAGCCTTTCAATGTTCGCCCGCACAGCACTGACATCAGCGATCCGATTGTTCACATAGATAAGATTGTCCGCATCCACGCGAATAAGGATTGTCGGCACAGGGTCACTCGGCTGGTCCGAATTCGGTGGTGGTGGCTCAATCGGAATGGCTTCTTCGGTCAAGAAGACCGCCGTCACGATGAAAAAGATCAGAAGAATGAAAACCACATCCAGCATGGGTGTGAGATCCACCTTGGCCTCTTCGACCTCCCGGGTTCTACGTCCACGCATCAGGCCATCTCCATCTGATCTTCAACGATCTGAACCGCTCGGGCCGCCCGCTTGTCCATCCCGGACGAGAACAGGATCCCCGACAGCGAGACCACCATGCCAGCCATTGTCGGTATGGTCGCTTTCGACACACCGGCCGACATAGCCTTGGCATCGGCACCATCGGTGATCGCCATGATCTCGAAGACCTCGATCATGCCGGTCACGGTCCCCAGCAGACCAAGCAGCGGTGCAAGCGCCACCATAGCCTTCGCCAGGGTCACATTCATTTCAGCAGACTGTCTGACCTCGGAGACGATCTTCTCCTTGATCCAATGAGCATAGACCGAACTATGGTCCGATCGCGAATTCCACTCGGCGATCGCATCATCAGCAACCGCCTTATGGGCGAACCGGAAGTAGAAGAACCGCTCGAGAATAAGAGCCCACATAATAAATGTGGCCAGCATGATCACGAGTAGAACAACTCCACCCCGGTCCAGAAAAGCTATGAGTGTATTTAGACCCATGTCGGGTATCCCTCAGACTTTCCCAAAGGGCGGCACTAAGCCACCCCTCCACGTTCTGCGCGTTCAGCCACAAGACCTGCAGCCTGCTCATCAAGCACCTGCTGATTGCTACGTGCCATCGACGACGCGATCGAGCCAATCAACAGAAGCGGCACAGCAGCAACCAGTCCAAGCATGGTTGTCACCAGCGCCTCCGAAATACCGCCCGCCATGATCTGCGGGTCGCCCGTTCCGTAATTGGTAATCGCGGTAAACACGCGGATCATACCCACAACCGTACCAAGCAGACCGGCCAGCGGCGCCACAGCGGCAAGCACTTTTACAATGTCGTTGAAGCGCTCAATCTTCGGTGTCTCTTTAAGGATCTGCTCGTCCAGTTTGAGCTCCAAAGTCTCGATGTCATCGTTCCGATGAGCTTCATAAGCCTCAAACACCCGGGCCAGCGGATTGCCGGTTCCAGCCGATTTCGACTTGGATGTGCTGCGCATGGCATTGCCCATTGTGAACAGCGAGAAGATTTTGAAGAGACCAAGAACCAGGCCGAGCGGCAGGATAAACAGAAGGATCACATATCCAACAAAACCGCCCTGCTGGAAGCGTTCCCACTCCCAAACACCGAGCGTATTACCGAAAATGGCCAACAGGTCGCCGCGGGTCGGATCGATTGGGGCCCGCACCACTTGACCTTCATTCGCACTGATCAGCGACCGCATGCCCGAACGGTAGATGCCGCCAGGCTGGGATGAAAACGCGCTAAGGCGACCATTGTCTGCATTCACCTCGACAAAGCGCGTGCCGTCTGTGGTCGCGGCGGTGAACGTACCAACCCGCATCAACTCCAGTCTGGCATTTTCACCGCCAGAACCACCATTCGAGACATCGGCCTCAAAGGTCGTAACCTCTGACTGAGCAATCATCTCCTGCAAGATTGCGTTCGGCAGACTATCGAGATCTGCACGGCTCGGCAGAGCGCTTGCCTGGGAGATCTGCGAGAGTTTCTCTACGCGGCCCGGATAGTGGAAATTGCCGAGCGAGTTCTGGATGACGGGCATCGTCTCGCCAGCAGCCGTCCGGAACTGACCAAGCAGCTCACCAAAATCGCCGGCTTCAGTTTCAAGCTGCGTCTGCAGCTCATCGAGCTGCGCCTGATTGGCATCAAACTGTGCCGTTAGCGCATTTGCTCGCGCTTCAACGGCTCGCAACTCCGCGCGAGCAGCTTCCATAATGTCTGCCTGCTCTTCGCGCGCTTCTTGGAACTCTCGAAGGCGTCGCTGATTTTCCTGACTGAGTTGGTCGGAATCTGTTCGAACGCGAGAGAGAATATCGCTAAGCGAAACGTTTTGCTGGGCCACAGCTGGGGCAGCAAGCGTGCCGAGGGAAAGCAGAGCGGCCGCTCCCAGGGCTTTGAGTGATTTTTTGAACTTCAACATCTTAAGAACCTCGTGGTTTGTCTTGTGCCGCTACTGCACGGAGAATTTTACGACTGGGGCGCTCAGCACAGATTGCTGCTCTCGCCCTTCGGAAATGCGGATGGCTTTGGCGATGTCGTTTCGTGCACCGCCCCCGAGTGGCAGCCAGGATCGGGTTTCACGATCCCAGCGACCGGCAGAACGACGATCAGCGCTCAAATAAACCAGAGCAGTTCGTCCATATCGGTACAAGAAGACCTCTGTCGCCGAGCCATTCAGGTCGATTTCGTCTTTCCAGGTTTCCTGTTGAGTCCCCTTATCCAGCTCGTCCTGATAAGCTTCAATAATCAGCCGATACCGTTCAGACAGAGGAAGCTCATCACCACGAGCGAGCGCCGCGCGAAGGGATTCGATCCGCTCCATGCGTTCGTCCAATCTAAATGGCAAATCAGCTTGAATGAACATCTCCAGATCGTCGACCATTGTCTCAAGCACCGGAAGCATGTCGAGGGATCTCGCGGGCGCTTCCGCAATTTCCTGCTCCAATGTGGCGATGGCATCTTCCTGATTGGCGATAATCAGCTCTTGTTGATCAGCGAACACGGTTTCGTTCTGGATCTGCAACAATGCCCGCCGGTATTCGTCAGCATCTTCCGGCAGGGCTTGCTGTACTTGCGCCGGTGGTGCGGTCACAAGAAGCTTTTCAAACGGGCCGAACATCACATTTGGCTGCACGAGTTCCTTGGCGATGCGGATCGCTTCGCGGATGTCGGAATTGTATGATCTTGGAAGTTGTTCCCAATCGTCTAGATCTCTGTTCCACCGCGCCGCAATGCGGTTGTCACGGGTCAGATATACGAGCGACACGCGCCCGAAACGGAACATGTCCACATCGGTCGGCAAATCATTGATAAGAACTTCGTCAGTCCACGTATCGATCGTGTTCCCGACAGCCAGCTCAGCCTTATACTCTTCCATGATCAGGCGATACTGCTCAGCCGGAACAACATCTGGCTGCGTCATGATCTGACGAAGCTGCGACACGCGCCGGCGTCGTTCTTCGATCTGAAACGGAAGGTCAGCTTCGATGAAAGCTTCCAGATCATCGATCAGGTCAAGCATCATCGGAACCATCACCGCAGTGATTTCATCGATACGATCCAACTGACCTTGTAACGATTCAATTTCCCGCGCTTGGCTTTCAACGGCCTGAGCCAATTGACGCGCATTTAACTCAGCGGAGTCTTTCCTCTGAACCAATGTTCTAAACTCGCTGATCAAATCGGACCGTTCGTCATCCAACTGATTAATTTGCTGTTGAACTTGTTCAGCCCGCCTGGTGGCCTGCTCTCCGACTTCCAGCGCAGGTCGCAATTGCGCCTGGGCTGTCATGCCTGCCCCCACTAGCAACGTAGCGAGTAAAGCGCTCCGTGCCGGTGTCAGAACATCTTTCATTAATTCGCCTCTCACTCTCAATTGGTACTGCCGTCTGGCAAATAAGTCCCGATCAAGGTGCCCCTGCCTGCAGAACGGAGCGCCCGTAATATCGTTATGCGGCCCACACCTGCCACGAGTTTGTATTGAGAAGCCCCACACACCAGCGCGATTTTTTGGCTTCCTCTCTACGCAATTGGAAACGCTGACCGTTTCTCATTTTCGATGTCTCATACTTGTATAGTCGAGACATTATGACATTTCTTTATGGCAACCTGACGATGCAAGCAATCCGCCTTACTGTGATCTGGCCACATTTCAGGCAAATTGCTCAAGAATGCTTAGCAAGTCATAGGACAAGCGATCCGTCTCGCCCAGCCGCTCGCGCGGGAGAATTGGAGATAGATATGGCTGGGGCGCCAGGATTCGAACCTGGGAATGCCGATACCAAAAACCGGTGCCTTACCACTTGGCGACGCCCCAACAATGTTCGGGCGGAGATAACGAATTGAGACAAGGGTGGCAACACCTTTGAACTGAACAAGGAAAGATGACGCAGTGCGCTGCTTGTCATGAGTTGAATCCGTTTGATTTTGTTCGCAAAGAGCTTATCATTTATCGATAAGTTTGAAATGCACGACAATAACCGGGAGCGCATCTGGTGAGAACATTCCTATTATCCGCGGCTGGGGCATTTGCGGCACTCTTCGTATTTAACCTACTCGCTTTAGCGTTCGTCATCGGTCTATTGAGTTCTGCGAGCTCCGAGCAGGAGCAGCCCGGCAATTTGGTGCTGACCATGGATTTGAGAACGCCCCTGACCGATATGGCACCGGCGGGAGGCTTTGCAGCCTTTTCAGGCGAACAGGGCTTCGTGGATGTCCTCACCAAACTCGACGCAGCCGCAGGCGACCCAAGCGTCAAGGGACTTTTCATCCGCGCCTCACAAGTCGGCTTTGGCAGCGCGCGGGCCGAGGAACTGAGAGACGCGATACTGAAGCTTCAAGATGCCGGAAAATATGTCATCGCCCATACTCAGGACAGTTATTCCACAGGGCCCTCGAGCTATCGCGCGATAGCAGCCGCAGACGAACTCTGGATCCAGCCTGGCACAAGTGTCCTGGCGACCGGGGTCTCGTTCGAGACACTTTTCCTCGGTCAACTTTTTGAGAATCTATCGATCGTTCCTGAGATCGAGGCCTTCTACGAATACAAGAACGCCCCCAACACTTTCAAAGAAACAGATTATACGGTGCCCCACCGCGAAGCCATGACTGCCCTCGCCCAGTCGGTATGGTCATCATCTTTGAATGACATTGCCGCCGACAGAGACATGAGCGAAGCGAGGCTCAGATCACTCCTGGAAAATGGCCCCGTTAGCGCTGAGCAGGCAGTTGATACGGGACTTATGGATGAACTTGGCTGGCCTGAGGATGCGCAATCCGCGGCCAAATCGAAAAACGGCAATGGCAATCTCCTCTCTATCGCGAAGTATCAGCCACCATCCGTTAGCACGCGCGCTCAGCAGATTGCTGTTGTCGGAGGCGAAGGCCCAATTGTTACAGGCGGGTCTGGGAGCAGCCCCTTTGGAGACAGCAATGGGTTTGCCTCGGACACGGTCGCTCAGGCCATTTTGGAAGCCGGGAACAATAGCCGCGTTAAAGCGGTCGTCTTCCGTGTCGACAGCCCGGGTGGATCTCCAGACGCCTCCGATCAAATCTGGCGCGCCGTAGAGCGGGTCCAAGATATGGGCAAGCCTGTTGTTGTCAGCATGGGCTCTGCGGCCGCTTCGGGCGGATACTATGTGTCGACCGGTGCGGACTATATCGTCGCCAATCCGTCGACGGTAACAGGATCCATCGGCATATTCGGCGGAAAGCAAACCATTTCCGGGGCCCTCGAACGCATCGGCATCTCCCCCAAAACCATTTCCGTCGGCGGCGAGTTCGCAGACGCATATGATACCGATCCCTTTACCGATAGCCAGCGAGAGCAACTCATCGCAGGTCTGAAGCGTGGCTATGACCGCTTCACATCTTTGGTCGCGGAAGGGCGAAACCTCTCCGACGCCGACGTTGACAAAGTGGCACGTGGCCGGGTTTGGAGCGGGGTCGACGCCTTCAATGTCGGCCTCGTTGATGAACTTGGCGGCTTTATCGATGCGGTGGACAAAGCCAAGGAACTTGCGGGGATCGACGCGGACAATGATGTGCGCCTTGTCTACTATCCAAGACGCAAAACCGGTCTGGAAGCTTTGGAAGAACTGTTTGGATCCTCCGCCGAAGTCGCAAAAGCAGCAACCGTGATTGGTGCGCTCGCAGGCGACGAACGACTGGATGCAGCGCTCATACAGATGGAACTCCTTCAATCAAGGGGGCCTCAAGCCATCGGGCCAATCTTCGTCGAACAATAGATGAGCGGAGCTGACGGGCTTCACCCGGGGGCTTTCGCAAAACACGCGCTTTTGCAAAGATGACCGACGTTTCGGAGGAAGAATATGCGGTTCCTACTTGTTGGCATCATATGCGCGACCATGGCGATCTCCCCAGCGGCGGCCGAGGATGATGACGTCTCGGCGCTCTTCGACTGCCTTGAAATTTTCCAGAATAGCAAACGGTTGGCATGCTACGACACCGCCACGAAGAGCCTCTATGATGATCGCTTTCCGGCCCCGGCGGTAGAGCAAGATCAATCATCCGACGATGTTGTCGCCACCAATACAGAAACGCCGAGTCAGCCAGTCAGCGAACGCGCGCAGCAAAGCGCAGCGGCGACCCGGGCGGAACCCGGCCGGTATATCTATAAGGTGACGAAATTTAGCTACGCGCAGAATGGCACGATCACGGTCTGGCTCGAAAACGGCGACGTATGGCGACAAACAGATCGAATATCTACCAGACACCACACACGCGATGGGGTCGCTCAGGCAGAGTTGAAACGCGGCCTTTTGGGGTCGAAATGGATCGAACTCGATGGCGTCACCACGTTTAAAGTTCGGCAGATCCAGTAAAGGCGACAGCTCACCATGGCGGATTTCAGAACGGTCACCCCCTCTTTCTCGGTCGCACCCCAGCTCGGGCTTGAAGACATCGATCGCGCCGCAGACCAAGGTTTCAAAACAATTCTCTGCAACCGACCGGACAATGAAGACATCCGACAGCCAACGATTGCAGAGCTGAGCGAGCGCGCCGAGACCCACGGTCTAACCTTTTTGGCTCTACCTTTTGCCGGTGCGCCAGCGCTTGAGATCGCCGACCAACAAGGCGCGCTGATCGCCCATGCAGATGCGCCCGTCCTCGCCTATTGCCGGTCCGGGACAAGATCTATCACCGCTTGGGCGCTTTCGCAGCGCGGAACCGGAATGCGCGAAGAAATCCTTCAGCAAGCATGGGAGGCCGGTTATGATTTGCGCGGAATTGCGGCCGCATTATAGAACTCTCATTGTTGACACATCCTTGTGATGAAACCGTAAGACAACGTGCAAGGTGACGATGTTGAACCTTTTTGGGACACATGCCACTTACGAACCTGCTCAGGTATATGGGGCCATCCGGCCTTCATTATGAAAGGACAGTGTCCATGAACCAGCGGATTTGGCTCTCTGATTTCAATTATCGCGACGGTGCTTTCCACGTAAAGAAGACCGGCGCGACAATTCCGTTCAGCTCGCGTCTGCTCCATGACGTCTTCGCGTTTTTTGCCTTCTATTTCTTCACGCAAACATGGCGGATAGGCCGATGGCTGACAGGACATCGCAGACCCACCATTGCCTTTGTCCCTGACAAGCCAAGACCCTGGTATTTCATTTGGCCCGTAATGCATGTGGCCGGAGCAAAGATCACCACGGAAACTGACAAGGCTGACATCGTCTTCCAATTCGATGATTCGACTGTGGCCGATCACACCGTACCGGTGACCAAACCGGGGGCAGTTATCGTCAATTTCGATTGCCGTGACATATCGAAGACTTTGATCGCCAAGGCATTTTCAGCGTCGTCGGGATATGACCTCGCAGTAGATCCACGCACATATACCGGACCAATGGTCGAAAAGGGCGAAGGCAACGGTGCCCATGACGGACGTATTATTGTCGGTCCGACTCAACCCATCGATGGCAAAACCTACCAAAAACTCGTCGATAATGAGATCCCGGGCGGAATGGTCGAAGATCTTCGGACATGTATTGTTGGCGGCGAACCCACCATCGTATTCCGCAAGCGCAGGCTGCTGGAACGGCGGTTCCTGAACGAGAACCAGGAAGTGATCCTGGATCAGCCGAAGCTCGTCTACTCCAAGGAAGAAATTGAAATCATTAGAGATTTCGCAGCCCGCATCGGTCTGGACTGGGGCGGAGTGGACGTCCTGCGCGACCGGCACACAGGACAGATCCATATTGTCGACGCCAACAAAACGGATATGGGTCCCCCAATTGCTCTTCCATTTGGCGGGAAGCTCCGCGCGACACGCCGCATGGCCAAAGCATTCGCCAGGGCTTTTCAACCCCGTCGCGTCTAGATAACATAACTACAATCAGACTTTAGATATCCTCCCAAAACGAGAGCATCAGAACATTATATGGCTTCCCCAATACCTTTCGTCCGCGATTTCGATTTCGAATATGGGCGATGCGACGATATTCATCCGCTGATCCGCAGAGTTGTCGCCAAGAATCCAGGTCCGTTCACATTCACGGGGACAAATGTCTACATCGTCGGCCGAGGAGAGGTTGCAGTCCTCGATCCAGGGCCCATCCTGGAAGAACATTTCGAGGCGTTGAAAGTCGCGCTCGACGGCGAAAAAATCACGCACGTCTTGGTCAGTCATGGCCACTCTGACCACTCGCCTTTGGCCAAACCCCTTGCTGAATGGGCGGGCTGTCAGACTTACGCATATGGCTGCGCTGTTCCGACGGCAAAGGGCGAACTCGGATCGGAAGACGACCCGAACTTCCAACCTGATGTCACACTGTGTGATGGAGACATCATCTCTGGCCCAGGCTGGACACTCGAAGCCATTCACACCCCTGGCCACACGCAGAATCACCTCTGCTTTGGTTTGAAAGAGGACAATCTTCTGTTTTGCGGTGACCACATCATGGGATGGTCAACGACAATTGTCGCTCCCCCAGACGGCGATATGGGAGACTATATGCGCAGCCTGCAAAAGGTACAGGACCGAAATTTTGACTGCCTCTGGCCGTCCCATGGACCTGTCATCAACAAAGATGTCCCAGGCTTTATCGAAGCCTATATGGACCACCGCCGCGGTCGGGAAGCTGCCATACTTCAACACCTGAATCAGGGCCAAACATCGATCCTGGATATGGTCGCAGACATGTATGCGGACGTCGACAAAAAGCTGCATCCAGCCGCCGCATTGTCCGTCCTCGGACATATCCGCGAACTCGTAAAACAAGGCGTTGTCTTGTCATCGGACGATGAGCCGGTCGTACAAAGCACCTATCGCCTCGTGCCCCAGGCGGCCGAATAGGCCTTCGAGACAAATCCGCAAGGCAAGGCTCTAATAGCGCTGCCCGTCCAAGTCATAGAGAAACCCTGAGATCCGCCTGGCATTGGCGCCGAGATCAGACTGGCCAACGCGACTGACCGATCTCATATCGACCCGGCTGCCCTCATTTTCAGCGCGGACGCGGATGGCAATGTCATCCTTGAAGCCAAACCATGGGGACGTATGGGTCGCCTCTATGAGACCCGCCTCTTCATCCTTATTGACGATGACCCAGCCCCGCTTACGAGCCAACTGCTCGGCGGCGGTGTAAACAGCGTCCGGTGCCGCGGTGAGGATCAGCGGACGGATTGGCCGGTAGGGCTTTGGCGGGTCGGCGTCTTCACAGACATCCGGATCATCACTCTCGCATTCGGCCTCTTCCTGGATGTCGGCGATGAGTCTGCCGTGAAACGGGCTATCGCTCTGATAATCAAACACGGCCTCATCACCGTAGCGGACGGGGTTCGCCCCTGCCCCACGCGCGGTCATCAGCGCATTGCTGAGGACAACGGGATCTGACCAATCGGTCTGGATATCATGAATGGGTGGCACGGCCTGGGCCCCGGCTCCGAGCCCAGCGAGCCGGCCCATCAAAAGTCCGGAAATCAGAAGCGCAGCAATCGACAGCATAACCGGTCGCTTTCGCGGCGCGCGGATGAGCCCGACGATGAGACCAATCACCGCCAAGCCGAGGCTACCAATCACAACAATTCCGCCAAGGCCAAGCATCATGGTCAGCAGCCCAAACTGCCAGCTCCAGAACCCAAACTTGGTCCCCAATGCAGCAGCGACGAACCAGAGAACAGCGAAAATCGAAAACAAAAGTGCCCCGAGCGCTACCTTGCCGCGCCATCCGCCGGATTGATCCGTATACGCTCCTGCCATGCCAGTCTCCCGAAACCTGTTATAATGACGGAGTTGCTTGTCTCCTATCCGCCGCCCACGCGCAATGACTTAGGACATCGACCGAGAGAGAATGGTTTCAAAGATCTGGCGACTATCCCCCTGAGCACATCCCATGGGCTCGCCTTGGCGAGACCGGGGATAGACTAAGAACTATCCCACCCTTTCAGCGCCTCTCGGAGCTCAAAACTGATCCCGCCATGGAGGATGCCGATCTCCGGGGAGAGGCCGGCGGGCGGCGCTCCGGGTGCAACAATCGGCGTCAGTTCACCCGATTTGCGGATATCATGAAGCCGCCGGGCGAGGCGTTTCGCGTGGGCTTCGGG
>JBCBUY010000016.1:0-48916 GCA_039817885.1 Pseudomonadota bacterium
GTCATGGTTGCCGCGGGAACCGCTTTTAACGGGGCCGGAGCACGTTACTCACCGCCCGCCCAAGTTCGCCCGTATCTCTGTCAGCGCACGGACGGCCCGCCCGCCGCTTCCATGACAAAGATCACCGTGAGTATACGCCCCGACCCCAAGGGCGGGGATAGATTTTTTTCGGGGGGGCGTGGTTGCAGCTGCCGCAGCGGTTAATCTCCCAGTCAGCATGTGGGCCTAATAAAGGCGAATGTCTCGTTTTGCGCGTTGCCTCGCAATCCCCCTTGCAGTGCTGGTCATGGCGGCCGGTCCGGACTCTTTCACGCGCGAAGAGCTCGTCGCTTTGGAGCAGGAGAAACGCGAAGCCGAGAATGCGCTTGCCGCCATGGAAGCGGCTGAAAGCGAGGCAGAAACCGATATAGCAGACCTCAATAGACGGCTGATTGCCGCAGCCGCAGAGAGTCGCCGGCGTGAGGAGCAAGCAACCGTCGCCGAACGCAAGCTCATAGACCTTGATGTGCGACGAAGAACGGCCACTGAGGATTTGTTCGCCGACGAGACAAATCTAGCAGAGCTCCTCGCCGCGCTTGCATCTGCAGAACGAAGCCAGCCACCGGCCCTCGTCGTCGCGCCTGGCATGGCGAACAAATCCATTCGATCCGCGATCCTGATGGGTCACGCCGCTCCCGAACTCTCGACCCGAGCCGCGGCACTGTCAGAAGAGATCGACATGCTGAACCGGCTGGAGCGCGATATTCGTCGCGAACGTGCCAGACTGGACGCCGCCGAGGCCACGCTGGCCCTCAAACAGGCAGAAATCGCAAAATTAGCAGCGGCCAAACGGGCGCAGTTTGAGGATGTCACCGCCGACGCCGATCGCCTTAGATTAAGGGCCCGCACCCTCGCCGACCAGGCCGACGGCCTGAGGGAGTTGCTCGCGGCACTTGAGGCCGACGCCCCATCCCTGCCAGGAAACAAGCCCGCCCTGCGCCCGCGCTACGCTGCGATAGCCGGCGGAACCCGCGGCGCGATCACCGATGTGACCCCCCGATCGAGTGGTCCTCGCCTTTCGGAACTTCAGCCCTTAGGGCCGAGCACTCTTGGAGCTATGCTGAAACCCGTCTCTGGTCTTATCGCGGAAGGATTTGGAGATCGCCGCAGGACAGGTGGTAAATCTGAAGGCGTGACCATCGTCACGCGGCAGTCTGCACAAGTCGTCGCACCCGTGGATGGTGTCATAGAATTTGCAGATGTCTTCAGAAGTTACGGACACATGTTGATTTTGAGGACAAGTGACGATTACCGTGTCATAATGACAGGATTAGGCGACACATATGGCACACGGGGCCTGACTGTCGCCGCGGGCGAACCGGTCGGGCAGATGTCGGCTCGCACAAACCCGCCTCCAGAACTATATCTGGAGCTTAGGAAAGATGATCGGTCGGAGGATCCGGCCAAATGGTTGGAACGCTAGGACGGCGCAAATAACGTGTAGTGAGGAACGACAGATGAAATCTTGGCTTGCAGGCGTTGGGGCAGGCGCAGTTCTAGGCGTAGGCCTCGTCGGTATATCCGCGGTGGCATGGCCCGATGTGAACCGTGAAGACCCGCGCGCAGAAGTGTTCGGCAAGCTAGACGTTTTCAGCGATGTTCTATCCCGGGTTCAAACCCACTATGTTGTCGACATCGACGAAGCAGAGGCAATCGACGCTGCCATCAATGGCATGCTCACCTCGCTTGATCCCCATTCGGCCTATCTCAATCCCGATGATTTCAAGGACATTCAAGTCGACACGTCGGGCGAATATGGGGGCCTGGGCATTGAAGTCGTGCCGGAAGATGGCTTTGTGAAAGTTGTCGCCCCTATTGATGATACACCGGCAAGCCGCGCGGGCCTCAAAAGCGGGGATTTGCTGACAGCCATTGATGGTCGCCAGATTGTCGGCCTCCCTTTGAACGATGCTGTAAAGGAAATGCGCGGCGCGCCAGGAACCGATATCACCATCACGGTCCTGCGCGAAGGGAGCGATCCGTTTGACGTTACGCTGACGCGAGAAGTTATTCAGCCAAAATCGGTGACCTTCCGCATGGAAGAGGATGATATTGGGTATGTCCGCCTCTCCGGCTTCAACGAGCGCACGACTCTGCTTCTGGAAGAGGCCCTTATGGAGCTGTCCCGCGAGTCTGTTGGAAGCAAGCCAAAAGGCCTTGTATTGGACCTCAGAAACAATCCCGGCGGATTGCTCGACCAGGCTGTCAGCGTGACCGATATGTTCCTGTCCGGCGGCGAAGTGGTCTCCACCATAGGCCGTCGGCCCTCCGATATCGACAGATATAATGCGAGATCCGGCGAGGTATTTAAGGGGGTTCCGATCATCGTCCTGATCAATAGCGGCTCAGCCTCTGCAGCTGAGATTGTCGCCGGCGCGCTGCAAGACCGCGGACGGGCGCGAGTGATCGGCGTTACAAGTTTCGGCAAAGGCTCTGTTCAGACGGTGATCCCGCTTGGTGCAGATCGCGGTGCCCTGCGCCTCACCACAGCACGCTATTACACACCGGCCGGTCGATCTATCCAGGGAACCGGAATTGAGCCCGATCTCGAAGTCGCCCAGGAGCGCGTCACGGAGGAAGAGCTCGCGAGAATTCGGCGGTTTACGGAAGCAGACTTGCCGAACGCCCTGGAGAATGAGGATGGCACGACACGCCGCGGGCCTCACGTCCCAGACGAACAACCACCTGAAGACTATGAAGGTGATGATTATCAACTGGAACGTGCTCTGGAGCTGTTGCGCGACCCTGCGAAGCTCGCCAGCCTTACCGAAAGGGCCGGTTAACCAAACTTAGCGCCCTGTTAACGAAAAAAGGCGAAACTGATCCTTCGTCTTCCTTCGGCAATAAAGGGCATATGTTAAATGGGAAACGGCAAGAGCGGGGATCCCGCGCCATTCCGATCGGGACTCCTGCACGGTTTTCTAAGCGTCGTGTCATTTGCAGGAATAGCGGCGTTTGCAGGGGCAGCGGTGCACATCACGGGGGATCCGGGTGAAGCTGGTCCAAGTGTCGTGGTGTCGCTTTTTGATGCGGACGATGGACGACCAGCCAACCTCAAGAACAGGTTCACCTCACCAACGCTGCTCGCCGCTACGATCACCGAGGGTCCAAGAAACGAAGGCGAACCGAATCTTGGCGTCGCCGACCCCAATACTGTGCAGGCAGCGGCTGACACCGCCACCGCACCAAATGCACAACCGCGCGGCATTCGGATCAACGGCAAAACGGTGCTCCCGGGACAGAGCTTAAGCGACGTCGAAAAAAGTGGCTCAGATCAGTCTGCAAATACAGGCCAAATTGCCGGTCAGATCACCACGATCTCGGCAACACCGCCTGAAGAAGAAACCACTCCGACCAACCCGAATGTGCGACCCTTCGACAACCCGGAGGGCAAACCGATTGTCGCACTCGTGATCGGGGGTCTGGGAACATCGTACCGTCAATCTCAAATCGCCATCGACGACCTGCCGGAAGAGGTCACGCTGTCCTTTGTTCCCGATGCAAGCTCTGACCTGCTGCGCAAGGCCAGACGGCAGGGCCATGAAATCCTCGCCGAATTGCCAATGGAGGCGCACAGCACCGGACGGACACGGCCCCACCAAAATACGCTGACAGTGACTGCAACAAAAGACGAAAACGCCTATCGGCTGCGGGCAACCCTCCGCAACAAGCCCGGAATTTATGGCGTGATCAGCTATGATGGATCGAAATTTGTGAGCTCTGGCCACGCCGTAAGCGCCGTGGCATCAGACTTGGCGCAACGCGATCTCGCCTTCATCCAGCATGCAAACCTCAATCGCACGATTTTCGAAACCCATGCCGATAGCCTCGACATGGACTATGCAGCAGCGACCGTAAACATCGACTCCCGACCTGAATCCGGTGAAATCGAGCGTGCCTTGTTGGCACTGGAATCGACAGCCCTTGAGACGGGGGCCGCACTTGGGACCGGATTTGCATTTCCAATGACTGTCGACGTCGTTCGCGACTGGGCCACGCACCTGGAAGACAAAGGCATCAAGCTGGCCCCTGTGTCAGCGGTCGCAGCAGCCCGTCAGGGTTTGATTCAAACCACGCAATTGACGGAACCCGGCCAACCTGCACAAAATTAGGGGTGACAGAGCTTAAACGAAATCCCGACGTCTACAGAGCAAATGTTGGCCTCGCCCTCTTCTCGACGGCAGGGCATGTCTTTTTGGGACGACGCGTAAACTCCAAAGGGGCCTTTCAATGGCAGATGCCTCAAGGTGGCATTGACCCTGGCGAGTCGCCAACAGAGGCAGCCTTTCGCGAGCTTGAAGAAGAGGTTGGCATTTCGCCGAACCTTGTCTCAGTTCTCGAGCAAACCGACGACTGGTTGTACTATGATTTTCCAAGGGAATTGAAAAAACGGCTGCCAGGTCCCTATGTTGGACAAAGACAAAAATGGTTCGCACTTCGCTTTAAAGGCTCAGACAGCGATATCCGTCTCGATCTTCATAAGCCAGAATTCGACGCATGGCGCTGGGGTCGTCTTGACCACATCCCACCGCTGATCATTCCGTTCAAACGAGAAATCTACGAGGACCTTACGGTAAGATTCGCAAAGTGGACGCAGCAGATTCCAGCAAGCTAGAAACCGGAACGAGTCGACAAGATGCGCCATCTATTGATGATCGGCATTGGATGCGGCGGAAACGCCTAGGGTGCAACGCGACCGGGGGGCTTTGGAGCTGCAGACTGGACATGCTCTGCCCCGACACTGGTCCCTGGCAAGCTGAGGCTTGATCCCCCGCCTGCCGATCTCATTGAGCTGACCGAATGAAAACGTGCCGGCTTGAAACCTAACGCGGCGCCCGCTTGGCAAGAATACGCTGTAGCGTCCGTCTATGCATGTTCAATCGCCGCGCCGTTTCAGAAACATTGTGATCACACAATTCATATACACGCTGAATATGTTCCCAACGCACGCGGTCCGCTGACATAGGATTGTCTGGCGGAGCGGGCTTTGTATCCGGCTTGGCCACCAGCGCTTTGATGATGTCTTCCACGTCGGCTGGCTTTGCCAGATAGTCAACAGCCCCGGCTTTTACAGCCGCAACAGCCGTGGCGATCGCTCCGTAACCGGTCAGAATCACGGCGCGCGCATCATCGCGATTCTGCTGAAGCACCTCTACAACATCAAGACCCGACCCATCTGCCAGGCGCAGATCCAGGACCGCGAATGCAGGGGGGTTCAGCCGCGCAATGTCTTTTGCTTCAGAGACGGTCGACACCGCAGACACCATGAATCCGCGATGCGTCAAAGCCCTAGCAAGACGCTGACAAAACGGGCCGTCATCGTCGAGCACAAGGCATGTGCGATCCTCAACACCTTCAAGCTTCTCATGAATTTTGACCGGGCGGTCCATACGAATACTCCTTAGGTCCTTGCCCCTTATATGATCTCTTCTGCGTCAGGTTCCAGTCGCATACGCGGCCAGGTGATCTGAACGGTCGCACCTTGCCCGGGCGGCGTTCTGTTGCGCGTGGCAACGCGGCCCCCAGTTCGCTCGATAAGCGTCTTTGCAATAAAGAAGCCGAGGCCCATATCTCCGCCGCCCGCCTGGTCCTCCCCTCTTTGAGACACATAAGGTTCTCCAAGCTTCGGCATGACATCAGCTGAGAAACCCGGTCCATCATCGCGGATAGTGATGATGCACTCCTCGCGATCCCAGGCCGCTTCGATCCAGACCATTGTGTCAGCGAAGCTAACGGCATTCTCGATAAAGGCCCCTAGGGCATGCAAAATCTCTGGGCTACGGCGCACCACTGGTAATTTTTCGTTCGAGCCGAGATTGGGACGGGCCCGGACATCAACATCAACCCCAAGCCCCTTATGCGGTGCCGCCGCTTCTTCTATCAAAGACGAGAACGGCATCTGAGCATGTACAATATCGCCGGCCTCTCTCTGCTGCGCCAGGGACTGAAGAATGCCGCGGCACCGCTCGGCCTGTTCTGCGAGTAAGGCAGCGTCTTCTCGAAGAGGGCTGTCCTCGGGAAGATCTTCCACCATCTCGCGGGCCACAAGATGGATCGTGGCGAGCGGCGTGCCGAGTTCATGGGCCGTCATCGCCGCCATGGCACCAAGGGCAGACAGGCGCTGCTCCCGCGCCATCACCACTTGAGCCGCATCAAGGGCGCGCACAAGCCGGGCTTCATCCTGATTCACCCGAACGGCGGACAGGGCAAAGAACAACACACCCAGTGTCAGCGCGATGAATTGCCCCCATTGTAACATCATCGGAATGACGATTTCTTCCCCAGCCCGCCAGGGCAGATCGGCAGCATAAAGCGGCATTGTGGCAGCAAGCACCAGTGTAAGCGCCGCAATCATCAGGGCATAGCGCCGCCGCAGGCTCGCCGCAGCTATGGTCACGGGGGCAATCAGAAAAAGATCGAAAGGATTGGCGAGCCCCCCCGTGGCCGACACCAGGGCGGAAAGCTGAATCACATCGAATGCCAGCTGCGCGCCGGCTTCCATCTCACTGGCCAGCCGCCGCGTCTGCAAGGCAAATTCAAGAAACACATTCAGCCATGCCGATATCGCAATCACTGCCAGGCAAAAGGCGAGTGGCAACTGGAAATCCAAAAGGAAGTACACGGCGAGGACAGCTGTCGTTTGGCCCGCAACGGCGATCCAACGCAGACTGATAAAGGTCCGCAGGCGCGTGCGCCCAAGGGCAGACCCAACACTCTTCAACCCTTCTTCCGGGAGAGCGAATAGTGCCTCATCAAGCTTCAATTGCGCGGTATCAACTGGTCTGTCCATGGACACTAAATGCGTCAGACCGCCTCTTGCGCCAAGGGGCATGGCTAAACCATATGTATCACCATGACTTTGAGAGTTCTTTTGGCCGGCAGTGCCCTGTTCGTATCCGCCTGTTCCGCAAGCGACGAAAATAGCGCACGAACCGATGCGGCAAATGCAAATTGCTCAACCCGTAGTTTTGCCGAAATCGGGGGGCCCATCTCTTTGATAGACACAGGCGGCAATGCAGTGACCGAGGCCGATTTCAAGGGGCGCCCGAGCTTGGTCTATTTCGGATTCACATATTGTCCCGATGTCTGTCCAGCATCACTCGTCACGATCGATCAGGCCCTCGCGCGCCTCCCGGAAACAGTGGAGCCGCCACGAACCATTCTGATCTCCATAGATCCTGAGCGGGATACTCCGGAAGCCATGGCCGATTATATCTTTGTGGAGCCCTTTCCTGAGGACATTGTCGGCCTGACGGGATCAGTCGACGCTGTGCAATCTGCCGCCGACACCTTCAAGACCGGGTTCAGAAAAGTAGAGATCCCTGACTCTGCTGCGGGATATACGATGGATCACACATCGATCGTATATCTAATGGACGAAGATTGGTCTCTGAAGACCTTCTTCACACATGAAACAACAGCTGCGCAGATGGCGGAATGCCTCGCAGAGCACCTCAGCTAACACACTGAAAAAACGAAAATTATCAGCGTGATGATTGCCCAAAAGGGCGATTCACGGTCTGCTGACAAAGATTACAGATAATCGGCAAACCCTTTGCGGATGGTCTGGAGCGTGCATATGTTGCAACGCAGCAATTGGAAAATAAACAATGCTCTACACATTGGTTGAGATAAATAGAGCTGCGATGGCTCCGCTGCGAATGACGGCAAAGGCATCGCGGGCCTATTGGGCATCCTCTTTCAACCCGCTTTCCAAGACCGATTTTGGGCGGGCCATGACAGCCGCAGCGGATGTGTTTGAGTCCACGACCCGATATTATGGCAAGCCGGAATGGGACATCGAAGAAACGCGTATCAACAGCGTCGATGTCCGCGTCACGCCCGAAGCGGATTGGACCAATACTTGGTGTCGCCTGGTCCACTTCAGGAAGTCGACCGAAGGGCTGAAAAAAGCCCTCGGCAAAGCCGCCACCCGTCAGCCAAAACTCCTCATTGTCGCGCCCCTCTCAGGGCATTATGCGTCCCTTTTGCGGGGGACCGTCGAGGCCTTTCTCCCAAGCCATGATGTTTACATCACAGACTGGGTCGACGCACGAATGATACCCGTTTGGATGGGTCGGTTCGATCTCGACGACTATATTTCATACATTCGCCAGATCCTCACCCATCTCGGCCCGGACACGCATGTCGCTGCGGTCTGTCAGCCCGGCCCCCCAGTGCTTGCAGCCATATCCATGATGGCCGAGGACGACGACCCCAACCAGCCGATTTCCATGACATTTATGGGGTCTCCAATCGACGCCCGGGAGTCACCGACGGTCCCAAACCAGCTCGCCGAAGAGCGCAGCTTCAAATGGTTCGAAGACAATATGATCTTCACCGTGCCAGCCCCATGGCCAGGAGCGATGCGACGGGTTTATCCCGGTTTCGTTCAACTCTCTTCATTCATGAACATGAATTGGGAAAACCATGTCGATGCCCATTGGCGCTTCTTCAATCACCTGGTCGAAGGCGATGGCGACAACGCCGGAAAACACCGCAAATTCTACGACGAATATCTGTCAGTCCTGGACCTGACCGAGGAATTCTATCTTCAGACGATCTCGCGCGTCTTCCAGGAACACCACCTTGCCAGAGGAATCTTGGAACATAAGGGCCGGCTGGTGAAACCAGGTGCCATTACCAAGGTTGCACTGATGACGGTCGAGGGCGAGAAAGACGATATCTCAGGGATCGGCCAGACCCAGGCGGCACATAAGCTCTGCAAGAACATACCCGACGAAATGCAACTCGATTACATCCAACCGGGCGTCGGCCATTACGGTGTCTTCAACGGATCACGGTTCCGAACAGAGATCGTCCCGCGTATGATCGAATTCCATAAGGACATGGAAGCCAAGCGGCGCAATCCGAAAAGCAAAACAAAGTTGAAATTGGTCAGCTAGCGACGCGAGCGCCGGAGGCCAGCAAAGTCTGCAAGCGAGACAGGCTTAGCTCGCCATAGCCCGCATCATGAAGAGCGGCACAGAGCCCTGTTCGGTTACGGCCCAATCCAGCGGCTGATCATGGGCCTCAAATGGCAGATCCTCCATCATCTGGGCCTTATAGCCGAGCCCACAGGCAAAGATGCGACCGTTTTCGCGCAGCTTGGTAAGCGCCCGATCATAATGACCTTTGCCATATCCGATCCGGGTCCCCTGACCATCGAAACCAAGAAGCGGGACAAGCACCAGAGTAGGCTCTGCAATCGGCGCGCTCGCCGGCGGTTCCTTGAGACCAAAACGTCCATCGACGAGCGGCTCGCCCGGCTCCCAGAAATGGAAGCTGAGTGTGTCGTCCTCATTGACCCGCGGCAAACACAAGGCTGCCCCGAAATAAGCCAGGCGCTGCATCAATTCAAACGGACAGATTTCGTCGTTCACGGAGCAATATCCGGCAACGATCGGCCCATAGCGATCGAACAGCTTCTTCGGGAACACGTCAGCAAGCTTCTCGCCAGCATCGGGGTCGCGCGCGGCGGCCTCCGCACGAATGTCGCGCAATAACTGTCTTAAATCGTCTTTGGTCGCGTCTTGCACGGCCATATCTCCCGTTGAATTTTCGACTAATATCCTACCAGCTCGTTAACATAGTCTGAGCCCGCGACACTAGGATGACGACAACCGCACCAATCGCCGTGCGGGCACGTTCATTCCCATCGACCCAGCAAGCTAGGTGGGCACCGTGTGTCCGGGACCACAATCCCGGCCAGGGACAGTTCCCTGATGGTAATGTAAGGTCGCTGGAACAAAAATCCCGCGCCGAGCGCCGCAGCTGCCGCCACGCAGAGATGTAGGAGACCAGAGTTAAGAAAGAAAGTGGTCCTCTGTTGCTAAACGTCGCGCGTCTCCGAAACCTCGTGGGCACGGAGGGACCGTTCCAGGAACGTCACATCCGATAATGCGGCCCGCCAAACACTCATATGGGGTTGCTGAAAATGTCTCTCAAGCGCGTCCCAGCTATCCCAGCGCTCCAGAACCCGCATGATCTGTGGGTCAAGGACATCAAGCGCGTAAGTATAGTCGATACATCCACCCTCAGCCCGGCTGGCCGCAATCTGCGCTTCCGCAGCCGCGCGTACTTTTTCGAAATCGCCGGCGGTCTCCATCCGGACATATCCCTCGACAATGATCACTCGCTCACCGCCACATTCAATTCGACTGTGTCCGCCACATCATCTTCACTACGCTGATAGGACAAACGTAAAACGGTCCTGCCAGCACCGATGGCTTCAAACTCAAACTCCTGTCGACCGCCACTTCCGACAAGGCCTTCAGGCGCGGGATCGGCGGTGTAGGCTTCCGAAACCTGCTCGATGACCGCCTCGTCTCCAGCCGTTTGATACCAATAGTATCCCGTGGTCGGATTCGATGTGAGAAGAAGCTGGAACGTGCCGCCGAGGACAAGGTCGATACGCGAATCCGAGGCAGGGTCGACGAAGACTTGCGTTGCTTGAGGATCAGCAGGCTCCGGGGCGACCTTGACATCGCCGCACCCTGCAAAGGCGATCAGCAGAAGCGAGGGCATGAGTGCTCTTGAAAAAATCATCTCCGCCTATCCCCTATTCATCCACGGCATTTCCATCGCCCTGTCGGCTTCAAATCGATCTATGGCATCGCTCTTCGTCAAACTCTGGCCAACCTCATCAAGGCCAGCAAGCAAGTTCGCCTTGCGGCCCGGGTCGACATCAAACGTGTGGATCGCACCATCCGGCCCAGTGACCGTCTGAGCTTCTAGGTCGATCGTGAAGAGGTGATTTCCTCCCCCGGCCTGGTCCGCAAGGGATCTGACAACATCGCTTGGCAGCGAAATCGGTAGAATTCCGTTCTTGTAGCAATTGTTATGGAAGATATCGGCAAAACTTGGAGCGATAACGCAGGTGATGCCCTGATCAAGAAGGGCCCAGGGCGCATGCTCGCGAGACGACCCGCAGCCGAAATTTTCTCCGGCAATCAGGATACCAGCGCCTTGATAAGTGGCTTTGTTCAAAACGAAATCGGGGTTCGGCGAGCCATCGCCATGAGTCTTCAACTCGTAAAACAGGCCCTCCGACAGCCCCGTGCGCTCCGTTGTCTTCAGAAACTGCTTGGGGATGATCATGTCGGTATCGACATTCGCCATGGGACTACCTCCCTCGATGAGAGGGGCAGCCGTGCTTGTTAAAGTCGTAAAGGCCTTCATGATCCCGTTCTAACGGTCACTATGGGCAATGAAAAGCGTTGGAACACCAAGCGTTCCATCGCGAACCGTAAACACGCGGCTGCCAGGCTTTCGACCCGTTCGGACCTCTGACACATCAAATCCAAGACCCGAGAGACGCGCATGGGCCGCATCCAGATCCATCACAGCCCATGTTAGCCCCCAAATCGTATCATCTCCCTTTGGATCCGTGGTTTGATCCAGGCGATGGATCACTTCAAATGTCAGCCCGCCCGTTCGAAAGAACAAGAACCGCGTCTTCCACTGGTCGGCTGTGCGATCCAAGCGAAAATCGAGCCCCAAACGCGCACCATAATGGGCAACGGCGCGATCCGGGTTGGGTGTCGCGATAACGATATGATCAAGCGCATGAGCGGCACCTGGCGCGCGCTCGGCACCCTCAATTGCGCCTGCTATCGTCTGAACGACAAAGGTCTTGATCCCCGCGCAAACGTCGTCAGACGCACGAAACCGCCGCCAAGCCCGATTTGCGCCTGTCTCGATATGCCTGCTCTCTCCCACCATAATGTCGGAGGGCGACGCCCCTCGACGCTTAAGCCTGTGGTGGTCGGCATCGATGTCGTCAGATTGAAAGGCGAGACTGGTCAGACATGGACCCCGCTCTGCCAACATTTCGCGCAGCCTTTCGCCCACAGCGCCCGCCCCAACCGGAGCCAAAAGCTCAAGAGATGTATTCGCAACGTTAAACAACGCCGTCGCAGCTCCAGAGTCCGGAGCACTCAGCCAATCCGGAGGCCGGCCTAGCAATCGTTCATAAGCATCTGCCCCGGCCGAAAGGTCGGGGCAGATCAGAACAAAATGATCAAGCGCGGTGATCAAGAGCCAGACGCAGCCGGAACCTCGATGGCCGTGATTGTCGCCGTCCCAGTCGTGCCCGTATTCGTCGTATAGGCAGAGCTTACGCCGACGGCAGGCTCGGTTCCAGTGTCTGCAAATGTGGCGCAGATCTCGCCGTCTGGTGACTGACCACAGATCGTCGCTGAGGCTTCGTCATATGTGTATGGAATTGTGTTGCCATCGCCATCCGTGGCCATATTGGTTTCATCATCAAATGTCATGACAACGGTCGGGCCATCATCCGGCACGAACTCGATCGTGGTCTTGGTGGCAAATGCTGGCGCAGCGGCAAAAGCCAGTACAGCAGATACTGCGATCAGTTTCTTCATGGATCCATCATCCCTTAATTGGAGTTCCTCCCCTGGTGACCACCGAGGGCGCGCAGAAGATTAACCATGTGAAAGCCCGTGGCAATGGGCAGCGCGATTATTACCGTGGAACGGTTACAACAAGCTCCCCGCCACCAAAGCCATGCACGAGATCCCGTGCGCGAAGGGTGACCGTCTCGATGCCCTCCGGGATCTCAATGCCGGACTTTGACCGCACAAAAGGCTGTTCATTAACGTGTGGATGAGCGAGGACACGTGTCGCAAGGACGGTGCCATCTGGCGCGAGCACTTGCCATGCATCGGCGTAATGGTCCCATCCATCGTCGGCATGTTCCACCTCGACCCGCAGCGTATACGTGCCGTCCGGATCCAATTGAATGTCCGCAGAGAGCACGTCAGCCTTGTCGGCATGTGAAGGTGCCGCCAACACGGTGGCCAAGCCGAGTCCCAATATTAGTCGTCGCATACCGGACACACTATTCCATTCAGATCCCAGAACAATCCGTCAAAGCCCCCTGCTGCATAAAGCGTGCGTGATGTCTCTCACGTCCGTTAAACAAACTCGGCAACATCGGCTTCATCCAGCAATGTATAGCTAAACGAGTTTCCCCATATTTCACGCGCGGCGCGGCAAATGCCCATAAAGACCGCGAAATCGGCTGGGTCCGAAAAAACCTGGCAGCCCGCCGACCAACGGCCGACAACGGTTGAGAACTTTCGATAGTTTGCCGTTGCGCGGTGAATATTGATGCCTGTCCCATTTCCAAAAAGCGTGAAGGACGGTTTCCAATTGATCGCTTCTTCGAGACGGTTCATGCGGTAAACGGGAAGCTTTGTCCCCCATTTCTGACAAATCGCTTCATAGTCGCTATTGTGCAGTCTGATCATATGGCTGGAGCGATATTGCCCAGGTTTCAGAAATGCCGCGCCGCCTTTGTTGACCGGCTTTTCCATAATCGCCTTTCCGCTGTCCGTCGTGCAGGGCCAGGCATGAAACGCCCAATCGCCCGACGATCTTTGGATATATGAAACCGTCATGAGATCATCGAAACGGTCGGGGACACGGTCGCTTGCGCGAATACCGACAATATTGACGTCATACCCCTTGTCGCTGTCGAAGATCTTGTAGCCATGCTTGGCCATTGCGGCATGGATGGCTTCGCGTGTTGGTTTGATCCGCATGTCATGTACCCCTTTGACCCCTCGCTCCGGACTCTCATAACATCGCTGGAATAGGCCCAGAAGCACTGTCTCGAAAAAATTGAACCGAAGAGATGGTGCAGATCCGGAGGCGCTCTCAGGTCCGGCTAAGATCGCAAGTCGATCAAAGACGATTTCTGTTGCCCCAACGCGTCAAAATTGGCCGGGGCAAGCCAAATCTCAAATGCAGTTCTTCTGCTGGGCCACTCCTCGTCGGTAATGGAGTACCAGGCCGTGTCGCGGTTCTCGCCCTTTACCACCATGTCGTTTCTGAAGACACCCTCAAAGGTGAAACCAAATCGCTCGGCCGCACGGCGAGAGGCATGATTGGCATTGTTGCACTTCCATTCATAGCGACGATAACCGAGATCTTCGAAGACATGGCGCGCCATCAGATACATCGCATCTGTGGCTTCCCGCGTGCGTTTCAGTTTCGGCCCGAAGGTAACGCAGCCGACCTCGACACTGCCATGCTCAGGTCGGATCCGCATATAGCTTGCCATGCCCAGAATGTCGCCGGTGACAACATTCTGGATTATGAGGGTCTCCCAATCGAATTTCCGGCGGACAAATTCGAACACGTGTTCAAACGCGTCCCGATCGGGAAAAGGCCCAACGGGCATATACGTCCAAAGATCGTTATTCGCATCACCGCAAACGGCCGCGAACAGGCCGTCACCATGGTCCTGCCAATCTAGCAATTCAAGGCGCACATACCTGCCTCGCAGGGATGTCGGCGCGGGCCGCTCACAGGGCGTCCAGTTAAGCAAAGTCACCCAATAACGCCATTTATCGCAGCGCGAGCCGCCAGTTGAGGGCTCATAAGATGGGTGCGACCGCCCCTGCCCTGACGGCCCTCAAAGTTCCGGTTCGACGTCGACGCGCAGCGTTCGCCGGGCGCAAGTATGTCTGGGTTCATTCCAAGACACATCGAACAACCAGGTTCCCGCCATTCAAAACCTGCGCCCCGGAATATAGCGTCAAGACCCTCGGATTCAGCCTGGGCACGAACGAGACCGGAGCCCGGCACCACAAGCGCGCGCACCCCCTCGGCGACCTGGCCACGGCTCGCAACCTCCGCAGCAGCGCGCAAATCCTCGATCCGCGAATTGGTACATGAGCCAATGAAAACCCGCTGGATGGGTGTGCCTGCAATCTCCGCACCGGCCTCCAGGCCCATATAGTCCAGCGCGCGCTCGCAAGCCGCCCGCTTGACCGGGTCGGAAAACTGCTCCGGAGACGGAATTCTACCGGAGAGTGGAATGGCCTGCTCCGGGCTTGTGCCCCACGTCACCGTTGGTTCGATATCCGCCGCACGAATACGGACGATCTCATCCCAAACCGCATCATCATCGGAGAACAGCGTCTCCCAATAGGCCTGCGCCATCTCCCAGGCCCCAGCCTTCGGAACCGAAGGACGGCCCTTCATATATTCGAGTGTTTTGTCGTCCGGTGCGATCAATCCTGCCCGGGCACCACCTTCAATAGACAGATTGCAAAGCGTCATGCGCCCTTCCATCGAGAGGTTCCGGACAGCCTCACCACGATACTCCATCACGCACCCCGTACCGCCAGCTGTCCCAATGATGGAGATCAGATGCAGGGCCATGTCCTTAGCGGTCACATCCTCAGCCACAGGTCCTTCGAATTCGACGGCCATGTTTTTCATCTTGCGGGCCCGAAGGGTCTGCGTGGCAAGAACATGCTCGACTTCGGAAGTGCCAATCCCATGGGCCAAGGCACCGAACGCCCCATGCGTAGAGGTGTGACTATCACCGCAGACGATGGTCATGCCGGGTTGAGTGCGCCCCTGCTCCGGCCCAACCACGTGGACAATGCCATTATTGATATGGCCCATCGGGAAAAATTCGATACCGTGTTCGGCAACATTCTTCGTCAACAGTTCAAGCTGATTACGGGCCGCGTCATCGGCCACACCGGCAAGTCCGGCGTGTTGATTCTCCGTTGGCGTATTATGGTCAGCGACAGCAAGGGTAAGGTCGGGTCGGCGCACAGGACGGCTCGCGGCTTTCAGCCCAGAAAAGGCCTGCGGCGTTGTCACCTCATGGATGAGATGCAGATCTATGTATAGAAGGGCTTCGCCGCTCTCATCATTGAGGTCGACAACATGGGAGTCCCAGATCTTATCGTAGAGAGTTTTGCCCGGCATGCTGCCAATCTACTCGCCCAAAGGTAAAAACTTGCGCGATATATGTTAAAAATGAAGCCCGCTTTCAAGCTCTTCTATGAGTCCAATACGACGCACATCTCCGACCGCGATTGCAGGAACCGCCGGACGGCAGGATCATCGCTGAGCGCCATCGCCTTCACATAGGCCCCACGTGCACCTCCGCGATTCCCAGCACGCTGAAGCAATTCGGCCCGTGTCACCCAATAGGGCTGATGCGCTTCAACCCGATCCGCCGGCAGTTCCGCCAACAAAGCGAGGCCCACTTCCGCACCATTGATCTCAGCAAGCGCCATCGCTCTGCCGAGAAAGACCGCGAGCGTGGGATGAATGTCCCAAAGTCTGTCATAAAGCCCGGCGATCATTGTCCAATCGGTGGCCCCAAATTGAGCCCGGCCCGCATGAACCGCCTGAATGGCAGCCTCCAACTGATATCGACCAATGGGGTCAATCGAGGCTGCAAGATTGAGATAGGTGCCGGCCTGAGTAATGGCCTCGTCATCCCAAAGCCCGACATCTTGTTCGGACAATGGTATGAACTCCCCATCAGCTGATCGACGCGCGGGCCTCCGCGCATGGGAAAACAGCATCAAGGCAATCAACCCCATAACTTCGGCGCGGCCCGGCAGCAACCGGTCTACGAGACACGCAAGCCAAATCGCCTCTTCGCTAATATCGCGCGCATCTTCCGATGTGGCGTCGCTCCAGGACAGACCAAAGGCCGCGTATATCGCATCCAGCACCGCCGCCAAGCGCTCGGATAGCTCAGGGCCGTCTGGGATCGACAGGCTGATCCCCGCCTGTGAAATCTTCCGCTTCGTACGTACAAGACGCTGTCCCATAGATGCCGGTGCGACACAAAAGGCAGACCCAACATCGGCCGCGTTGAAACCAAGTATTGTTTGTAAGATCAGGGGTGTATGCATAGCCGGGTCAATCGCAGGATGCGTGCAAGCAAACATCAGTTTCAAACGCTCATCGGGCCAGCTAGGCACGCCTTCATCCGCACGTTCATCTGAAATGAGCTTGAGAAAGGGCATGGCTGCCTCGAATCTACCTAAGCGCGTTTGGTGATTTAGAATTTCGCGGCGCGCAACAGTGGCAAGCCAACCGTCTGGATTGTCGGGCACGCCAGTTCTGGGCCAAGTCGACAGCGCCTTCGCAAAGGCTTCTCCGACCGCATCCTCGGCAAGGGCAATGTCCCTAAACTGGGCCGACAACCAGGCAACCAGCCGACCATAGGATCGGCGCGCGGCCTGCTCTGCAATGTCGCGCGCCGTGTCCATTTATCCGTCCGATGGGCCAGCCATGACGGGGCGAACTTCAACGCCACCATTTCCAGCACAAGGAGCCTTCGCCGCCCACTCCAAAGCATCATCAAGGTTTGGAACATCAATAATAAAGAAGCCGCCAAGCTGCTCCTTGGTGTCGGCGATCGGACCATCCTGAACGTTTTTCGCACCGGACTTCAGCCGCAAAGCCGTCGACATGCCCGGCGGTTCTAGAGCCTGGCCGCCCTGCAGAACACCGGACTCCCGCGCGGCCTGCGAATAGGCCATCCAACTTGCCCAATAGGCTTCCGTCTCCGGCGCGCCGGCCCGTTTGGCAAACTCCGAAGGATTTTCATAGAACATAAGTGCGTATTGCATCGTCATCTCTCCAAATTCCGAACCAAAAGCTGGCTCATTTGGGAGACGATTGAAAGTCTGCCATTTCGACAATGACCCAGAAAAAAAGCTCCGCCGGAGGGCAGAGCTTCTTTCCGATGTAGATGTTCGGGTGAGGTTTACGCCTCAGCGTCACCCTCCGGAGCCGCTTCTTCAGCTGCAGCAGCGGCGTCCTCAGCAGCCTTTGCAGCAGCTTCTGCAGCTTCCGCCTCAGCCTTTGCCTTGGCAGCCGCTTCGCGCTCCTCAGCGGCGCGCTGCTTGCGGGCCTCTTTCTCAGCAGCCTTCTGACGCTTACGCTCCGTTTTGGACACAGCGATCTCGACGGTCTCGATACCGCGACCCGTGGTCCGCTCGGCAATCCGCGCCGACTTCCCGCGACGATCGCGGAGATAGTAAAGCTTGGCGCGGCGCACCTTACCTTTGCGCTTCACCTCGATGCTTTCGATCATCGGAGAGACGACCGGGAAAACCCGTTCCACACCTTCTCCAAAGGAGATCTTGCGGACTGTGAAGCTCTCATTCAGCCCCTTGCCCGAGCGCGCAATGCAAACGCCTTCATAGCGCTGGACGCGCTCACGCTCGCCTTCACGAATGCGCACATTCACAGAAAGCGTGTCTCCCGGCGAAAAGTCCGGTATGGTTTTGCCTTCGGTAACGCGGGCAACCTCTTCGGCTTCAAGCTGCTCAATCACATTCATCGTCCGTCTCCGACGCTCGTACTTGGGGCGCTTTTTCTGGCGCATTGTTCGGGTAAGCGGCCCATAAATCGGGTCTAACGTCCCGTGTCAACGCCTGACTGCGTTCAAGGCGCCATTCCGCCACAGCTTTGTGATTGCCAGACAGCAAAATAGGGGGAATTTCCTTGTCTTCCCAAACCCTTGGCGCTGTATATTGGGGATACTCCAAAAGCCCGTTTTCAAAGCTTTCGTCGACCAGAGAGGCGTCGTTCCCTGCGACCCCCGGCAGAAGACGCACAGTGGCCTCGATCATGGCCTGAGCCGCCACTTCACCACCGGCGAGCACATAGTCGCCGAGCGAGACCTCCTCAATGCTCCGCGTATCGAGCACCCGCTGATCAAGCCCTTCAAACCGACCGCACAGGAATACGGCACCCGGCCCTAGGGAAAGTTCCCGGGCGCGGGCTTGAGTGAACGGAACCCCGCGCGGGCTTGGAAACAAAACCGGACGTCCGCCGAGGTCAATGGAATCTATCGCCGCCGCAGCGATGTCCGCCCGAAGAACCAGACCAGCTCCTCCTCCCGCCGGCGTGTCGTCAACCTTGAGATGTTTACCTTCGCCAAACTGACGAAGATCAATGGTTTCAAGCGCCCAGAGACCATTGTCCTGGCCCCGCTTGAGAATGGAAACGCCGAGCGGCCCCGGAAAAGCGTCGGGGTAGAGGGTGACGGCGGCAACATCAAAACTCATCGACTGTGCTCATTTCACGGCTGACGGCCTTCCACAAGCCCAGCAAGAGCATCTGCACGCGCCGGAAAAGTTGACAGCAACCCACAGCACGTGGAAGGCCGCTGAGGTGACCAACAAGACGCCCGACCTTTCCGTGCTCATCCCATTTCATAATGAAATGGGAAACGTCTTGCCAGTGATTGAAGAAGTTCATGAGGCGCTCGCCGGCATCAAGTTTCAGATCATCGCAGTGGATGACGCATCAACCGATGCCACAGCGCGCGAACTTGAGGAGGCGCTCAATCGCTGGCCGGACACGCTTTGCGTCCAAACCCATATGGATCGGGCCGGAAAGTCGGCAGCGCTTATCACCGGGCTGAAACTCGTGCGAGCCGAATGGGTCCAACTCCTCGATGGTGATGGCCAAAATGACCCGGCAGATACACGCCGCGTTTGGAACGCGCATCTCGCGGAAAACGAGTTCCAGAACTTCGAGATCGGAGCGAACCCCGTTCGCCTCGGTCTAATCGCCGGACGACGGACATCGCGCAATGATAGTGGCTTTAAATGGGTTCAGTCCCGGATTGCGAACGGCATCCGCCGGTTCGCCCTTAGGGACGACGTCACAGACTCTGGCTGCGGATGGAAACTGATCCGAACAGAAGCTTTCCGCGAGTTGCCGTATTTCGCGTCTATGCATCGCTTTTTGCCGGCCCTCGTGAAGCGCGCAGGCTGGGCTGTGATCGAAGAACCGGTGAATGATCGTCCACGACTTGCCGGAAAATCAAAATATGGATTTCTCGGCCGAGCAGCGGCAGGGATTATCGACCTGTTCGGCGTGATGTGGCTCGTGCGCCGAGGTCAACATGGCGCATCCAAGGAATGGCTGGAAGAAGAAACGCAGGATTAATCCAGCGGCTCCGTTGTTTCATCCGCCCAAAGATCAAACATTGTCACGACGATTTTGCCAGCCGACAGATCAACATCAGGAACATCTTCCTCTGTAAACGGAACAAAAACGGTCTTGGCATCATTCGCAGGCTCGACCTCGATCAGATCGCCTGCCCCGAAATTATGAACGGCTTTCAGGCGTCCAAGCTCCTCTCCCGCGACGTTCACCACCACAAGCCCGATAAGATCATTGGCATAGACTTCATCCGCCTCAATTTCCGGTAAGGACGACCGCGAGACATGCAATAGCGTGCCCTTCAGCGCATCCCAGTCTTCCTTCTGTTTCGGGGTTTTGGGAGCAACGATGAAATGATCTTTGGCCGGACGGGCCTTTAAGGGATCAATAAGAACCACCCCCTCTACGTCCCGCAACACCCCATAAGCGAAGGCATCTTCGGGAAACTCCGTAAAACTTTTGACGCGAACGTCACCGCGGACACCGTGCGCCCCAAGGATCACGGCGACCACGACCAATTTATCTTCACTTGCCGACAATCACGCCTCTAATACCGCCTGCCATCATAAGGCGCGATGGACGAGATTTTTTCGCCGAGGTCAAGGCGGTCAAGATTTCGCACCGACCGACCAATCACCTCGCAGCGTCCCCGCAAGTCACGTTTTGTGCAAATGATCCACCGCCCATACTCAACAAAGATAGAGTCCGCATCATTGTTGAAGCCGATATCACGGAGATTGGTCGCGCCGCCAATGCCAATGGCGCGCCCGCGAAAATCATCGCGCGTAAACAGGGTCACCGGATATCCGCCGCCCTGCAAGTGACCGCCACCAAACTGATCCTGGCTGATCCCCGCCTGGTAAAACGACGTCAATTTACAGTCGAGCCCGATATCCCCGAGATGTGGGATCGAGTAGTCAATCGTCCGGCACCGGCCATCAAATCCGCTATGCTCGCAAAGCGTCCACGCCCCGCCGCGAATTTCCACGCTGCGCGCCACATTGTTGAAGCCGTCAAATTTGAGGGAATCGATGTCCCCTCGATAGATACGAGCTTCCCCGCGAAAATTCGTCTCCGAGTAGAGAATGATCTCAGCGCCACCGCCTCTGAATCCGCCGCGGCGATCGGCCTCTGCAGTCGGTGTCGCAATCGCACCGATCGCAGCAAGAAAAAGCGCATAAAAAAAATGTATCCGCTGCATAAGGATTTCTCCTGTTGCTACAGCGGATACACTCGCAAGACGTGTCTGAACGCGGGATGAGCCGCAGGTTCAGGGAAGATCTAACCGGCCGCTTCTTCTTCTGCAGGAGTCTCTTCGGCAGCAGCCTCGGCTTCAGCTGGTGCCTCTGCTTCCTCAGCAGGCTCTTCAGCCGGGGCGGCAGCCGCTTCAGCAGCTGCGGCTACCTTCTCGGCTTTCTCTTCAGCCCGCTCTTTAGCTTTCGTGCCAGGCTCACCCTTTTTCGGGTTGTTCGACGGGCTCCAGTCCCAAATCGGCTTGTCGGCACCTTCGAGGGTCATGGCGTTCAGGAAGCGGCCAACGCGGTCGGTTGGCTTTGCGCCTTTCTGGATCCATTCGGCAGCTTTCACGCCATCGATTTGCACGCGGGCTTCAGAATCTTTCGGCAAGCGAGGATCATAGGTGCCGATCTTTTCGATGAAGCGACCGTCGCGGGGTGCGCGGCTGTCAGCAACGACAACACGGTAGAACGGGCGTTTTTTCGACCCGCCGCGGGCGAGCCTGATTTTGAGGGCCATGGGGTATCTCCTAGATGTTCAAATGGCGGATGTGGACGGGCATCATGTCTGCCCATCTCGGATGCGTTCATGGTGGCGGATAACTTCCGCGACGATGAAATTCAGAAACTTTTCGGCAAAGGCCGGATCGAGATCGCTCATCGCCGCAAGCGAACGCAGGCGGGCGATCTGTCTCGCCTCGCGATCTTTATCGGCGGGTGGCATGTCATTATGAGCCTTCAGCACACCGACGGCTTTCGTCGCCTTGAACCGCTCAGCCAGCGTATGGACGAGAATGGCATCGAGATTGTCGATGGACTCGCGATAGGATTCGAGTTGTTCGAGGGGGGTCATTTCTTATCCCCTCCCATTCCGGGAAGGCCGCCGCCTAGGCCCGGCAGACCATTCGGCTGTACGGGACCACCGAGACCGGGCATTTGCCCGCCAGGCGCGCCGCCCATCTTGGCGAGATCCTGGGGTGAGACACCGGCCTGTCCCATGGCGGCCATCATGCCTTTCATGCCGCCCTTCTTGGACATCTTCTTCATCATGCCGGCCATCTGCTTGTGCATCTTCAGAACGCGGTTCACGTCCTGCACGGTTACACCAGCCCCAGCCGCGATGCGCTTGCGACGGGAGGCATTGAGCACGGCGGGCTTGCGGCGCTCCTGCCTGGTCATGGAGGAGATGATCGCTTCCTGACGCTTCAGAACGCCGTCATCAAGACCGGAGGCATCCATCGCCTGTTTGGCTTTCTTCGCGCCGGGCAGCATGCCCATAATGCCGCCGAGGCCGCCCATGCGCTGCATCTGCTTGAACTGCTCGGCCATATCATCCAGGTCGAACTGTCCCTTGGCCATTTTCTTGGCCATGCGTTCAGCTTTTTCCTGGTCGACCTGTTCGGCAGCTTTCTCGACCAAGGAGACAATGTCCCCCTGCCCCAGAATACGGCCGGCGACGCGCTTGGCATCGAACGCATCAAGGCCATCGAGCTTTTCGCCCGTGCCGAGGAATTTGATCGGGAGGCCAGTGACCGCGCGCATGGACAGGGCCGCACCGCCGCGCCCGTCACCATCCATCCGTGTGAGGACAAGACCTGTGAGTTTCAAGCGTTCATGGAAGCGGCCGGCGGTCTCAACGGCGTCCTGCCCCGTCAGCGCGTCCGCGACGAGGAGTGTTTCTGACGGGGTCGCGATCGTCGCGATCTCCGAGGCCTCACCCATCATCTGTTCGTCGAGCGTCGTTCGACCTGCGGTATCCAGGATCAGAACGTCATGGCCGCCAATTTCAGCGGCTTTCATCGCCCGGCGCGTGATGTCGACCGGCATCTGCCCTTCGACGATTGGGAGAGCTTTCACTCCATCGCCGAGCTGATCCGCAAGGATAGCGAGCTGCTCCATCGCAGCCGGGCGACGCACATCGAGACTCGCGAGGAGGACTTTTTTCTTCTGTTTCTCGGAGAGGAATTTCGCAAGCTTGCCGGTTGTTGTCGTTTTACCAGAGCCCTGAAGCCCCGCCATCATGATCACGGCGGGCGGGCTATCGACGCGCAGCGATGTGTCCGCGGTCTCACCGCCGAGCATTTCGACCAGGCCGTCATGAACGATCTTGATGACTTGCTGACCGGGTTTCACCGACCGGATGACATCTTCGCCAACCGCTTTTTCTCTAATAGAACCAATGAAATCCTTGACGACCGGCAGGGCGACATCAGCTTCAAGCAAGGCGACACGGATCTCTCGCAAGGCTGCGGACACATCCTTCTCGGACAGAGCACCGCGCCCCGTTATCCCGTCAAATATGCCGCCAAGGCGGTCGCTTAAGGCGTCAAACATGCCCGTCTCCTTGCTTGTCTTCCCAGATTGGAAAGATAAGCGCTCATCGGCTCCGCACAAACCTCGAGTGCCCCGCTGAGCGACACTTCGCCGGGCGGGGGGCCTCGCCAAACTCCCGGGCTTCTGGCTGAAGATCCCATGTTTCGGTCAAGACGCGCTTTTGAATTTGCGCAGAATATGAAGGCCCTAAAGCACGACCGGCTGCGGAAATCAATCCACAGGTTCGAGCACAGCTTCGAGTCGGTCAGCAGCGTCCCGGATCTCATCTTGAACAAGCGCATGCACAACAATGTCTGACCATTCGCCATTGTTCAGACGCGCAACTGAACGCAGCACCCCTTCACTGGGAATGCCGAGACGTTCCAAAGCACTCCTCAAAGGCGTGTTCCGCGTATCAACCTGCCAAGACATACGGCGCGCGCGCCAATCATGCGCCCGCCGTATGAGAGCCGCCTGCATCGCGGTGAATATATGCGTTCCACGCATTTCTGGGACAATCCATGCGCTGGCGACTTTTACACGCCTATGCGTGCGACTGGGCTCGTAAAAGGACACACCCCCGGCAAACGCGTTGTCTGGTTTTCGATAGGCCAGAAATGGCACGACACGTCCGGTCTCGACCTGAGTCATCATGAAGTCGAAGTATGCATCAAACGTCGTGCCACGGCCGGGGATTCTGGGCTCCCAGTCCCACATATCTTGGATGGCACCAGATTTCGCGATAAAGTCCCGCTCTGACTCTCCGAAAATTTCCAGCCGGATGTGGTCGTTTTCCAGATCGGGGGCGGATAGCTCCATAAACAGCAAACCCATTTAAGTTGTTATCGCTGGACGCTTAACTGCAGTGATTTATGCGTCGTCGTCCGGGCCAGGACAAGCTAAGTTATAGTCATTATTTTTTAGTCGAGATCGACATAGCGTCAATATTGAGGGTCGAAGCGCATAAATGAGCTACCTGCCAACCATACGTCAGCTTCAATTTCTCTGCGCTCTGGCAGACCAGGGAACCTTTTCTCGCGCGGCAGACGCATGCCTCGTGGCGCAGCCAACCTTGTCGGCAGCCATTCGCGAGGTCGAAGCGGCCCTCGGCGCACAACTCGTCGAACGCGGCGCACGGTCGATCCGCTTGACCCCGGCCGGGGACGCCGCGGTGGCACGGGCGCGCCAAATCCTGGCCGACGCTGAAGATCTCGTGGCCGAAGTCCGCGAAGCAGGTGCGCCCCTTGCCGGCCCCTTCAGATTGGGTGCAATCCCAACCATTGCCCCGTTCGTACTTCCAAAAACACTCCGAAAGCTCCGTCAATCCTATCCCGATCTGCGGCTGATCCTTAGAGAGGAAAAGACCGCCGAACTATTGGCGGCTCTAAGATCAAGAACCCTCGACGCAGCTTTGATCGCACTGCCCTGGCCGACCACAGGAATCGAGGTTGAAATTATTGGCGACGACGAGTTTCTGCTGGCCATGCCAAAGGGACACAGATTGGAAGACACAAAAAAGCTGGAGGTCTCCAAATTATTGGGAGAGCAAGTCCTGCTTCTAGAAGACGGCCATTGCCTTCGCGGACACGCAGAAGCTGTGTGCACCATGCCCGGCATTCATCGCCGCGACGACGTTACCGCAACATCATTACAGACAATGATTCAAATGGTTGGCGGCGGTTTAGGCGTGTCCCTCGTTCCGAAAATCGCGGCAGATGGCGGGATTGCGAGAGGGGCCGGCGTGACGGTCCGGCCATTTTCAGAACGCACCCCCGGACGGTCGATTGGTATGGCGTGGCGCGCCGGATCCTCACGAAAAGACGAGGCGTTGATGATCGCCAACATCGTCCGAACACAGCTTGGTTGACACTCAAAATGACACCCACTTTTGGCGCGGTGGGTGTTTGGCGCAGATAGATCGAACCATACCAGACGGCCGCCAATGGAAAGCGCTCAGATCGCGGGTTCCGCCTTGAACGTCTCCCGATCCAGCTCGTCCTCCCATGACGCGACCGCAGATGCCACAGCGGCATCACCTGTCACATTCGTCACCGTGCGCATCATGTCGAGCAGGCGGTCAAACGGAAAGATAAAAGCAATGATCTGGAGCGCCTGATACTCGCTGACACCAATCACACTGAGAACAGCATAGGCAAGCAACAGGCCGGCGCTGGGGATCGCAGCCGCCCCGATCGACGCCGCGGTCGCCGCAAAGGCCACAGCGACATAATCCGTCAACCCCATTTCGATACCGGGGATAGCTTGCGCCGCGAACAGAGCGACAAGACCGAGATAGATGGCGGTACCGTCCATATTGATTGTGGCCCCTACGGGCAGGACCGACGAGGCGACAGATTTCTTAACGCCAAGGTTTTCCGACACATTGGTGATGGTCACGGGCAGGGTCCCGGCGCTGGACGCGGTGGAAAACGCAACGACCTGCGCATCTCGAATACCCCGGAAGAATTGTATCATGGGGAGGCGGAGCACACCGCGGACAATACCGAGGCCGTGGACCAAAATCATATGCAGGAAGCAAGCGAGATATAGCGCCATCGCAAGGCGGGCGAGATTATCGAGCACCGAGAGCCCGCGCGTCGCCATCACCCAGGACATCAGGAAGAACACACCAATTGGCGCAAGTTCCATAATCATCACTGTGAGTTTCAACATGACTTCAGCCGCAGCGTCGATGACGCGAGTTAGCGGCTTCGCTGCGTCTCCCGCGACAAGACAGGCCGCACCGAAAAGCAGAGAAAAGAATATGATCTGGAGGACATTTCCAGTCGCGCCATCGGTCATGGCAATGAAAATATTATCCGGGATAATGGCGAAGATCTTCTCAACCGCGCTGGCATTCGCCGCGCCTGATCCTGTTTCGATACGTCCCTGCACATTTGATAGATCGGTTTCCGACGCCACCGCGAAATCCACACCGACCCCCGGCTGGAAAAGTGTCCCCATCAGCAAGCCGAGCGTGACCGCAAACGCCGTTGTGACAAGGTAAAGGCCGATCGTTCGCGCCCCCAAAGAGCCGAGCTTCGCCGGATCGCCCATAGCCGTTACGCCGGACACCAGTGTAACGATGATCAATGGCACAACAAGCATTTTGATAAGATCAACAAACGCTGTGCCGAAGGGTTCCAACCACTCTCCAGCAAAGGCAGACGCTGCATCCGCACCCATGCTCGTGCGCAGAGCAAGGCCCAAGGCAAGGCCGAGCAACAGGCCGACCATGACACGCTTCCATAGTGTGATTTTCGTCCAACCCATATCGACGCCTCTCTGCGAAATTGCGCGCACCGTAGTGCTGTCAGTCGCCCGCACGCAAGGTCGTTTCTGCGGCGCAAGGTTCGCCATCAATACGCAGGGCAAGGAAGGTCACCGGATCTCCATTTGAATAATTGAGAACATGAACAGGCTCCGATTGCGTTGTACAGAGCCGGCGTTCCCCGGCTTCCTGGACCAGGGCGGAGCGCGACGTGACACCGGCGGCATCCTCCAGATTCAAGAGGAACGTGACGGGATACGCAGTCAAATCTTCCGGCAAGTCGATCACCGTATAAGGAGGGATTGTCACATCCGTCCCGGTGGTGAAAACAAAACTTGGTTCAGCGTATCCCACCGCCCGAATGGCATGCGCCTCTGCAGTCGGGCATCCAGGCAAATTATCGGACCCAAGCGCACAAACCTCGGCCAATGCGAGCCGGGCCGCCTCCGTCGGTTGAACCCAGCTGGCATGTGGCATGGCGACGGCACGAATATGCCAACCAAGCGCAAGGCTCGATACAATCGCGAAACCAACCGACGCGCCATACTCACGCATGATCAGAGCAATCATCGTTGCAAGCCCCGCTAAACCGGCCAGCATAAGCAGAGACAAAGACGTATCGGCATCAGGCACCCAGCTCGCCAAAACAGAACTCGACTCAACATTCCGAAAATCGCCGGCCGCTTCGAGCTGAAGCACGCTGAGCCCAAGCGGTGAAACGAGCACGGATAGAGCAGCGATCGCGAGCGCAAACAGAATTGCCGATGCGCCGAGAGAGACCGGCAGACGCGTGCCGGACATCAGCTTTACGATGCACCATCCGCAGATAAGCGCCAGCGCAGGATAGGCCGGAAGACTATAATGAGAGAGCTTGGTCGGAATCAGTTCAAAAAATATCCAGGTTGGCAAAAGCCAAGCCGCAAGAAAGACGAGACCTTGCCGCTCCGCTGCCAGCGTATCCAATGTCCGCCCGCGTAGGGTCCGCACAAACAGGACCAGTGCCGGGACCAAAAACAGTGTCGCTGGAAAGAAATGGGTCACAAGAAACGACAGATGATACCCCGGCAAACCACCATGGCCTTCAGACGCTGTTACAAGCTTGTCCCGCAGATCTTTGCCGACAGCCCCCTCCAAATAATCGCCCGCTGTCGCGATCTGGATCCAAACA
Organism: Pseudomonadota bacterium; assembly: GCA_039817885.1. Lineage (GTDB taxonomy): Bacteria > Pseudomonadota > Alphaproteobacteria > Caulobacterales > Hyphomonadaceae > CALLCD01. The sequence goes on from JBCBUY010000016.1 coordinate 27,782, forward strand.
AACCAGGGCAGAACGAGCAGCACGAACAAAAGAGGGCCTTGCCACCGATGGAGCGGTCGGGCCCAGCCGAGATCGCTCCGAGCGATGGAAATGACCAGAAGGGCAAGGCCCGCAACCAGAGGCGTGACGGGACCTTTGATCAAGAAGCTTAAGCCCGCCGCAAACCAGAAGAGAAGCGCCCATCGAAACGCCGTGTCGCCCGAGGGCCCGTTATAGATGCGCGCAAGCGCACCCATCGCCACCGCCGTTAAGAAAACAAGCACCGCATCTGTCTTGGCGATATGGGCTTCGCTCGTGAGCAGCAAAGTCGACCCAAACAGCGCCGCGCCGAGAAACGCGCCGCGACGACCGATAAGGGCCCGCCCACACCAAAACGTCGCCAGGGTGGCAAGTATGGCCCCGACAAGAGACGGCAGTCTGTAAGACCAGATTTGCCGGGCATCCGCGCTTGAAACCACAGCCGTCGAAGCTGCCTGAAGCCAATGAATGCCAGCCGGCTTCTTGTTTCGGTTCTCGTCTTGATACCGGATGCGGATAAAATCCTGTGTTTCCAGCATCTGTTTTGAGGCCTGGGCGAACCGGCTCTCATCGCGGTCAAGCGCCGGCAGAAAAGCAACGCCGGGAACGGCCGCACTGAACGTGATCAGAGCTAATAGACACCAGGCTTTCCAACCGGTTGAGAGCGATTCCAACAAGGTCATAAATGTCCCCTCACGACGTGGGCGAAGGTGTGTCAAGGCCGAAGCCGCCGACAAGGCCTAGCCAGACCAGGGTTTCAACGCTAATCGAGCCCTATGTCGATCACGTTAGAGTTCTCAGTCATTGTTCCTGTTTTGAACGAAGCCGGCAATGTCGACTGCCTCGTTGCGGAGATTGCGACGGCCCTCGACGGACGATCATATGAGATGATCTTTGTCGACGATGCCTCCACCGATGACACATTTGCGCGGCTGGTGGCGCTCAAATCGAGTTATCCCGCATTGCGTGTGCTGCATCATCGCAACAATAGCGGTCAAAGCCGAGCCATTCGCAGCGGATTGGAAGTCGCACGAGGGCGGGTTATTGGCCTCCTCGATGGCGATGGACAAAACAATCCGTCGGATTTGCCAGATCTTTATCGGCAACTCACCCGCACCGGCGCACCAGAATTCCTCGCGCTGATCATGGGAGAGCGGACCAATCGTCAGGACAGTCCATGGAAGATTTTCGGGTCGCGGCTTGGCAATGCGATACGGCGGTCAATACTGAAAGACAACAGCCGGGACAGCGCCTGTGGCATCAAAGTGATGCACGCAGATATCTTTCGCAAACTCCCCTATTTCGACCATATGCACCGCTACATGCCAGCGCTTGTACAGGCCGAAGGCTATACGTTCGAGACCCGGCCGGTTAGCCACCGCGCCCGCGAGACCGGCAAAACAAAGTACACGAATATTGGTCGACTGGCGGACGGATGGTCAGATCTTCGGTCGGTCGCCTGGCTGATGAAACGCCGCCGTCATCCGGGCAGTGTTGAAGAAGCGTCATGACAGCACGTTAAACTTGGCTTGAATGTGTGTTTAACCGAAGCTTAATGCCGAAAAGCGCTAAATGTGTGGAACATCTCGCTCTGCGGGCTGACATGCGTTAAGTTTCTTCGCGCATAGCCCGAAGGGCATGAGTCATGGTCAAATTGTTCCTTCCAGGGCTCGCCGCCGCGGAACAGGAAAGAAAAGCACAGGCTGCGGATAAGCGCAGCCGAAGTCGTAAAAAGGGACGCAGTATGCGCGCGTTATTAGCTATTTTTCCGCTCCTTGCCGTACCGGTCATCATTTACAATCTGATGTCCCTTGGGGTTTCGGCGGACGCTGAATATTTCAGCGCTGATGGCAACTCTGTTGCGCCTCTCCTGGCCCAGCTCGACAATGTCATTGCCTCAATCGACATGATTGGGGGCATCGTTTGGGAAGTGACCGCGGGGGATTTCCTGATCGTCCTCTCAATTGGATTTCTGTTTCTTGAGATTCTGAAATCGACCAGCACCGGCACCGCCACGATCATCAATCACGCAGTGTCCATGATGCTGTTCATTGTCTGCTTGGTCGAGTTTCTATTGTTCGCCGATTTCGGCACATCGACCTTCTTCATCATCATGGTGATGACACTGCTGGATGTCCTGGCCGGTGTGGTTGTGACGATTATCGCCGCCCGTCGGGACTTCGCGGTCGGCGAAGGGATCGGCTGACAGGTCAGGTCTCAGTCGCGCGATTTCTTGGTCAGAATATCGAGCTGCGCCTGCATGGCCGCCATTTGAGCTTGCATGATCGAAACCGGATCGGTGAAATCAATATCCATCTCGTCCGGCTCAGGCTCTGCACTCCCCTTCGGCGACTTGGCGCTAGACGACGACCGGGCACCCGGCACCATCATTTTCATCGCCTTTTCAAACATGGCCACATTGCGCTTGGCTTGTTCCTCAAACATGCCGAAAGGCGTCATTGGAAACGCCTTGCCCATCGTTGAGCGCCACTTCTCCTGACGGTCAGCGAAACTATTCATGCTCATATCGAGCCATGCAGGCAAAACCGACTGCATACCGTCGCCATAAAACTTGATCAGCTGGCGCAGGAAATTCGTCGGCAACGCACCGTTGCCCTTGGTTTCCTGCTCGAAGATAATCTGGGTAAGGACAGAGCGTGTCAGATCTTCGCCGGTCTTCGCATCGCGCACCTCAAAGTCGACTTCCTTCCGCACAAGCTCCGACAAATGATCGAGCGTGACATAGGTCGATGTCGACGTGTCATAGAGACGCCTATTGGCATATTTCTTGATGATCACAGGACCAGTCTTGTCCGTTTTCTTGCCCATAGGAGCACCCGCCTGATTTTTACGCCAGCAACACCTAACGCTGGGTTCCATAACTCTATACAGTAAATATGGAAAGAAAACGCCTTGTGCGCTGCACAAATTTTTGGTCAAGCAGTAAAAAATCGCAAAGATACTAGGAAGGAAGACCCATATGAGCCGAATTGCACTGGTAACGGGTGGAACCCGTGGCATTGGTCGCGCGATCAGCGAAGCCCTCATTGCCAAAGGGTACAAAGTCGCCGCCAATTATGCCGGCAATGATGAAAAAGCAAAATTGTGCGCCGACGAGACCGGTGTCAGTTGTTACAAGTTCGATGTCAGCGATTATGATGCGTGTGCTGAAGGCGTGTCGAAAATCGAAGCCGAGCTTGGCCCTATCGATACCGTCGTCAACAATGCCGGCATCACCTGGGACGCCCCTTTCCACAAAATGTCGAAAGAGCAGTGGGACAAAGTCATCGACGTCGATTTGAATTCCGCATTCAATGTAACGCACCAAGTGTGGGCGGGTATGCGGGACCGAGGCTTTGGCCGCGTGATCAATATCTCTTCGATCAATGGCCAGAAGGGGCAGTTCACCCAAGCGAATTACTCAGCCGCCAAAGCCGGACTTATCGGGTTCACAAAGGCGCTCGCCTATGAAGGCGCAAAGAAGGGCATCACAACCAATTGTGTGGCCCCCGGCTACATCGACACAGAGATGCTGCAGGCCGTGAAACCGGAAGTCCTGGAAGGCATTATCGCCACCATCCCGGCAGGCCGGCTCGGCAAAGCAGCTGAAATCGCGTCCATGGTCGTCTACCTGGCAAGCGACGACGCCGCCTTCATCAATGGGGCGACTATGACTGTGAACGGCGCGCAGTATATCGCCAGCTAGTTGGGTGTTTCCCCGGGATCAGCGATGTCAAACGCCATCAAAAGCGTGCGCTGGCGATCGGAGAAATTATCGTCGGATATGATGTAGAGGCGCAATACGCCATCTTCGAGTCGTGTGGCAGCAATGCCTTCAAAATTATCGACCGTATAGGGACGGGCGAGGCGAATACGCGTCTCGCCGTCTTCGGAGAGATCGGCATAGGACCGAACCTCAATGAGGTTTCCGATGCCCCGCGCATAGCTGCGGAACAGTGCGAAGGTTTGGTCCTGCTCACTGTCCATCCCGACAAGAAAGGGCCCATTGGGCCGAGCCAGCCGTTCATGAAACGCGAGCCCACTTTCGGTGAGCGTACTGATGGCAGACACCGACGCACCGGCATTTCCGCTTTCCAAGCCGACCACCAGCCCCCCATGGCCATCAGTCGACAAAGCCTCCGCCCCTTGGTTTGACTTGAACCCCTTGGGAAACCCGAGCGGTGTGCTGGATATTCGAGACACCAAAGCACCGCGGGCGTTTGCGCCACACGCTTCAAGATCGAAGGCCAAAACGCGGTGGTCACGCTCAAAACTCACAAAGGCGACACCGTCCACGACCGCCAGCCCTTCGGAATCCCCCTTTGTCTTGCCGCTGAGCAGATTTCCGTCGTCTCCACGCAAATATCCAATGCGCCCTGTGCCGGTCGGCGCGTCGGCATCCATGTCAATCCAGACAAAGGCTCCGCCATCGGAGACAGCAAGCAACTCGCCGTCGGGCAGGACAGCGAGCCCCGACAGCCCCCCGAAATTTGGCTCATCGCTTGTCAGGTGCCAGGCCCCGCCAAAGCGGATTTCGGTCAAAACGGACGCCTCGTCGCCGCCCAGCGACACCGGCGCGCGCTCTATGGAGATCGGCTGCCCGTCTAAAAACGGTGTCCCTTCGGAACACGACGCGGCGCGAAGATCGGGAAGGAGGCTGGTGACCTTGATCGGCTCGGTCTGGGTCGCAGCGACAACCGGGTCAGTCGCGGTATCTTCCGTTCCGCCAGCACAAGCAGACAGGAGAAGAGGGGCTAGGAACAGGATCGGTCTGAACATGGGAGGTCCTTATCGCTCGACTGCAACAGGTTTGAGGGGCAATCGAGTCGAATTGCAAGTTGCCCTCCTTCGGGATCGATGCTCGAAAGGTGGCAGCAACCAAAGAGGCAGGAGCACAGAATGGATCTCGGACTGAAAGATAAAAATGCAATCGTGCTCGGCGGAACACGGGGCATCGGTCGAGCGATCGCTGATACGCTTGCCGAGGAAGGCGCGAATGTCGCCGTTTGCGCGCGAAATCCAGAACAGGTCGAAGAAACAGTTGCCGCTTTGCAGACAAAAGGGATCAACGCGACAGGTGCATCGGTCGATATTTTGGATAGCGACGCCTTGAAGAGCTGGATCAGCGCCGCTGCCGACACTCTTGGTGGACTAGATATCCTCGTATCCAATGCAGGTGCGATGGCCCAGGGCAATGACCCGTCGTCTTGGCAGAAGAACTTCAATCTCGATGTGCTTGGAGCCGTGAACGCATTCGATGCGGCAGAGCCCTTCCTTGGCAAAGCGGCGGACGCCAATGGCGATGCCGCCTTTATCATTATCGCATCGATCTCAGCTGCTGTAGCAGACAGCGCAGGCTCCTACGGCCCGATCAAAGCAGCGCTGATCCACATGGCAAAGGGCCTCGCCAAGCAACATGCCGAACGGGGTATTCGCACCAATGTCGTCTCCCCAGGCATGGTGTATTTCGAAGGCGGTATTTGGCACCAAGTTGAACAAGGTATGCCGGACTTCTTCAAACAAGCGCTGGCACGCAATCCGACGGGGCGGTGCGCCACGCCGCAGGACATCGCGAATGCGGCCGTCTTCCTGGCAAGCCCGGCCTCGTCCTATACGACCGGCGCAAACCTGATCGTCGACGGAACAATTTCAAACAGAGTGAATTTTTAACCCCGAGGCCCTTTGACTTCCTGGAGCGTCGTCTTACGGACAGAGCGCCCGAGATCAACCTTGCCGCCGCCATAGGAGGGCGCGCCAGATCTCGCGCCGCTGACGGCACCGCGCGTCGTCCGCTCAGTCAGAGGAGGAACGGCCATCGCTCCTGGAACAGGTCCGTTTTCTTCGAACAGAGACGCAAGCTGTTCAGTCATCACCCCGCCGAGCTGTTCGGCATCAACAATTGTGACAGCCCGCTTATAATAGCGCGTAACGTCATGACCGATCCCAATGGCGATCAGTTCAACCGGGGAGCGGGTTTCGATCTCTGCGATCACTTCGCGAAGATGCCGCTCCAGATAATTGCCAACGTTTACGGACAAAGTGGAATCATCCACCGGTGCGCCGTCGGAAATAACCATCAGTATGCGGCGTTGCTCCGGGCGGCCAAGCAAGCGCTCATGGGCCCAAAGCAGCGCCTCACCATCAATATTTTCCTTCAATAGTCCTTCACGCATCATCAGGCCGAGATTGCGTCGGGCGCGCCGCCAAGGCGCATCGGCCGATTTGTAGACAATGTGCCGAAGGTCATTCAGCCGACCGGGGCCCTGGGGCTTGCCGGCCTTCACCCATTCTTCTCGGGCGAGGCCGCCTTTCCAAGCCCGCGTGGTAAACCCGAGGATCTCGACCTTTACACCGCACCGCTCAAGCGTGCGCGCGAGGATGTCGGCACAGAGAGCCGCGACCATAATCGGCCGTCCGCGCATCGACCCAGAATTATCGAGCAGAAGCGTCACCACCGTATCGCGGAACTGGGAGTCATCCTCCTGCTTGAAGGACAGCGGTGCCGTGGGATCCGTAATGACCCGGGTCAGCCGCGCCGTGTCGAGCACCCCCTCTTCCAAATCAAAGCTCCAGGACCGGTTCTGCTGTGCCATCAAGCGGCGCTGCAAACGATTGGCAAGCTTGGAAACAGCCCCCTGGAGGCTTTGCAACTGGTGATCAAGATAGGCCCGCAAACGAGCAAGTTCCTCTGGGTCACAAAGATCGGGTGCCTGCGCAACTTCGTCATGTTTGTGCGTAAAGACGCGATAGGTGAATTCCGGGCGATCGTCGCCCTCCTGGAAATTTGGCCGCAAGGGCTTCGCGCCTTCATCGGCATCGTCCGGACTATCATCGGCGTCCATATCCGCTTCAGTGTCGACTTGGACATTGGTCTCTTCGCCATCGAGGTCTTCGGAGTCTCCGGCCTCGATCTGCTCCATGCTTGCGCCCATCTGCTCCTCACCTGGAGCATCTTCCTCCCCTGAGCGGGATTCGTTTTCCTCCGACTCGCCAGCATCTTCGTCTGAGTCTTCCTCTCCCGGCTCGCCGCTTTCCTCACCACTGGTCAGGTCTCGGATGATCTCCCGGACTGTCTGGGCAAAAGCCCGCTGATCGGACAATTGGTCGGCGAGCCTATCGAGCGCTTTCCCGGTCTTCGATTCCACCTCTTCGCGCCACAGGGAGGCAATGCCTTCAGCTGCCGGGGGTAAGGGCCGGCCCGTAAGTCGCTCCCGTAGGAGAAATTCGATCGCCGGCGCCAAGGGTGCAGTCTGGCGATCTTCCATCCGGCTCAGCCCCTCCCGCTCGCATCGGGCAATCAGAGCCGCATCAAGATTGGCGGCCGTACCATCCATCGCATTGGCTCCGATGGACTCGATACGGGCAGTTTCAGCCGCTTCGTAAACATCCCGGGGAATATCCCCCTGCGGCAAGTTCCGCGCATGGGCGGCTGGGTCGTGATGCGCCAGGCGCAGCGCCACGGCATCGGACTCGCCCCGAAGGGCGGCCGCCATTAACGGGCTGAGGTCTCTCGGCGGCGTCTTCAGTCGCAAGGTCTGCCCATCGGCATGACAAGGATCATTGCCGAAAGCGACCTCAAGCTCGCTTTCCTCGCTCATCGCCTTGGTGGTGACCCCAAGGGCGTTTTTAAAGAGTTCGTGGGGGCTGGCGTCGGATTTAGACATGCCGATGATGTAGCGCGGGATATTGCGATTGCGAAGAGCGATCTGGTAAATCACTGCGTCACCCGACGCCTCAAAGCCGGCGAATCCTGACCTTTTTCTGAGAGATGCGCGTGATGAGCCGCTTCCATAAAGGTGGCTTGGAGGCGTGTTGGGGGCGCTTGCCCCGGTCCTGGCTCGCTTCTTCGGAATTTGCCTTCAGCCAAGCATAGGCGGTGTCGATGGTGTCCTTATATGCTTCAGGAGTAATACCGGAGGTGCGGTTCTTGGCCTGGTGGATCCAGTTGGGATCGCGCAGCTCCGCTGATAATGTAGTCCAGGCCATCAGAATATCTCTAGGACCAGCTGAATTGTTGAGCCCCAAGGCGCGCAAATGCTTCTTCCGCTCCATCGACACCTCAGTATCGACTAAGAACCGCGGCCCGCGTCGAACCCTATATTTGTCGAGAAACAGGTGACGCGAAATCCAGGACAGCGAGAAGCCCGCTGCGAGCCCCATGCCGAGCAGTTTGGCAAGGTCGCCCTGGCGGTGCAGCACAAGATCGAGATATCTCCGATATTGAAAATCGAAACCGATATCCGGCAATTGCTCAAGCAAAAATACAACAGCCAGGGCTGAGAGTGCCGGAACGACGATATAGAAGAAGATATACGGCCCCGCATTTTTCATCACGAGCCCAGAGCCAACAAACACCCCAAGCATAAGGACAATCAACTCAGACGTTTCCGGCATTCCCACCCGACTCCGACACTTCCCGCTAAATGGGATTAGTCAGAATTAGATAATTTCCGGTTGAGCGGATCAGAAAGTTTTGTCCGCAGACGCGTCAGGGCCTAAGCCACTTTCACCATCAGCGCGCTTTCGGGTAGCTCTTCTGCAAAACAGCGCTGATACATCTCGGCCACAAGCGGCCGCTCAAGCTCATCGCACTTATTGAGGAAAGTCATGCGGAAGGCATGTCCCAATTCTCCAAAAATAGCGAAATTCTCGGCCCATGTGATCACGGTCCGCGGGCTCATCACCGTGGAAATATCCCCATTCATGAAGGCATTTCGGGTGAGGTCGGCCAGGCGCACCATTTTGGACAGAGTCTCATCATCGACACCCGTATCCTTCGAGGAGATAATTTCGACCTCAGCATCGTGTTCAAGATAGTTGAGCGTCGTGACAATGCTCCAGCGGTCCATCTGGCCTTGGTTCAGCTGCTGAGTTCCGTGATACAGCCCGGTCGTGTCGCCCAAGCCAACGGTATTGGTGGTCGCGAACAGGCGGAAATAGGAGTTCGGCGTGATCACCCGGTTCTGATCCAGAAGGGTGAGTTTGCCCGAGGATTCCAGCACACGCTGGATCACGAACATCACATCCGGACGACCGGCATCATATTCGTCAAAGGTGATCGCAACGGGACGCTGCAAGGCCCACGGCAAAAGACCTTCACGGAACTCTGTGATCTGCACCCCGTCTTTCAGAACGATCGCGTCCTTCCCAACCATATCGATCCGGGACACATGGCTGTCGAGATTGATCCGGATCAGCGGCCAGTTCAGGCGGGCAGCAACTTGCTCGATATGGGTCGATTTCCCGGTCCCGTGATAGCCTTGAACCATCACGCGGCGATTGTGCTCAAAGCCAGCCAGAATCGCCAGCGTCGTTTGGGGATCGAAGCGATAGCTCTCATCCAGCTCTGGCACATATTCGGTGCGGTCCTTAAACCCATGAACCACCATGTCGGAATCAAGGCCGAACACCTCCCGAACATGAATTGTCTCTGTGGGTTCGAGGCCGGCCAGCCGGTCATCTGCACTCATTACCGTCATAGGAAGTTCCATAAATTTGACACAGGCCGGCTATTTAACACGAACCTCGCTGCGGCCAAGCGTTCTTGCGGTGAATTCGCATCTAACGCCCTCGTGACCACAAGTTGTTTTGCGGAGCCGGTGCCTCAACCCGTATTCTATGCCCGCTCGACAGCTTCTTCTGGTCGGTAGGGCAACCGGCTATACGTCCCAATGGAAAGGCACCACTCCTATGCACTCTCGCTCCACATTTAGAAACACGCTGCTCGCGGCCGGACTGGCCTTGGCGCTGACCACCCCAGCGACGGTCGCCGACACACCCGATGCAACGCCGTATGCGCAATTCGCAGCGCACAGTGAAACCAGCACGTACACAGTGCGCTATCAACCGATCCAGCAATTCACCACCGCGTTCGGAAACGAAGAACGCGGACGTATGAAAATTGCTTACTCGGCGCTCAACCAGCAAGGCGAACGCTTCCTGACCCAATATGTCACGTATCTAAGCCAGGTTCCCGTGAGCACGCTGAGCCGCGACGACCAGCTCGCATTCTGGTTGAACACGCGCAATATGCTGATTGTCAAAGCTATGGCGGACAGCAGATCGCGGCGGAATGTTAAGAGAAACCGCGGCACAGCGGATGAGCCGGGCGCAATGTGGACCGAAAAGCGGGTAACGATCGACGGTGTTGAACTGTCCATCGACGACATTGAGCACAATATCATTCTCGCCAATTGGTCAGACACGCCAAACGTTATCTACGGACTGTACCAGGGGTCCCAAGGCGGCATTGCCTTCCCGACCGATGGGTTCACCGGCGCGAACGTTCACAGCGAACTTGAAGAAATGGGTCGCACATTTGTGAATGCGCGGACCGGTGTTCGCGTTCGGCGCAATAAAGCCCAGCTTCCGGAAATCTACAGCTGGTACAGCGACGAACTCTTCGGCGGCGACCAAGCCGCCATTATAAGCCATGTCAGCGGGCTCGCCAAAGACAGCACGGCGACCAAGCTTGCATCCATCACGACCTTCGAGAACCGCAAATTCAGCTACAGCTCGGATGAGTTTATCATCCGTCAGCAGGCAGCACCTCCAGGCAGCTTCGGCGGCGGTGGTGTTGGCGGTGGCGGCGGCGGCTCCTAAGCACCTCACACCCAAGGCAACCTTTGAGGAAGGATGGGACCCTTACCAGATCGTCTGATGATGATATCAGGTGCAAATGGTGGCTATGAGCTCAATCCGATCCGTCCTCGAACCCAGCAATGGCCGGGCAGCGCTTTACGCTCTGCTCGGCCTTGCGAGTTTATGGCTGGCCGGCCACGCCTGGATCGTCTGGATCTCCCATGAGTTCACCTATGGCCGCCCCGCAACAGCCTCGCCGACGGGCCTCTATATTGGCTTGGCGATGTCGCTCGCGCTTATATGCGTGGCGTCTATTCTCCTGATCCACCGGCTTGTCCCGACCAGACGGATCATTGCCCTTGTCTTTGTCGTGGGCTTGGCCGCGCGAGCGATGATGTTCTTATCGCTGCCAGTCTTGGAAGATGATTGGCACCGTTATCTATGGGACGGGGCAGTGGTGGCAAATGGTGGAGATCCCTATGAATTCGCCCCGGCCGAAGCGACCCCTCTAACCCGTCTCGGCGAAGAGCTGGATTGGTCTGACGATCCGGACCTCCTCCGCATTCAAGAACTGACGGAACAAGACTTCGAAAAATACTGGCGAATAAACTACCCCTATTTCAAGACGATCTATCCCCCGATCGCGCAAGGGGGCTTTGCCTTAGGTTATTTGTTCGCACCGTTCGAGCTGAATGGTTGGCGAACGGTGCTGCTCCTCGTGGATATCGGCACATTCGCCCTCCTGATTTTTGCCCTCAACGTGTACAGACGATCACCGCTTTGGGCGGCGCTCTATTGGTGGAACCCGGTTGTCACGCTGGAAGTGTTCAATGCAGGTCATATGGATGCGCTTATCGTACCATTTCTGATCGCTACCCTGGCGCTCGCAAAATTAGGCAAAATACGCGCTGCTGTTCTGACGCTCGCCGGTGCCGCTGCAGTGAAACTCTGGCCTGCCCTCCTCGCACCGGCCCTTGTCCGCAAATGGATGTTTAACCCCGTCCCGCTTATAGGGTTCGCGTTGCTGTTCATCACGGCGACCGGTGTGTTGCTATGGCCGCAATTACATCATGTGTTTGGCCATATACCGGGCGAGGGTTTTGGTATCATCGACCCGGACCAAGGGCTCGTCGCCTATTCCGAAGCATGGCGGCGACATGCCTTTTTGTTCGCGGTTTTCGCAGACGGACCCTTTGCTGGACTGGAGGACCCGGACGGTGCTGCACGCAATGTCTCAGCATTGCTGATCATTGCAGGGACGTTGTTTCTGGCCTGGCGGCGCGCGCCGAATGCGGACACGCTTCCAGAAGCAATGCTCTTCACCATCGCGCTTCTGCTCCTACTCTCACCAACCGGCTATGCTTGGTACCAGGTTTGGCTGGCAGGTCTGATCCCTTTTGCGCCGCGATGGGGCGCGCTTGGCCTGATGGTGATGGCACCGCTCTACTATATGCGTTTCTTATATGGAGATGCTGACCCATTCTATCAGTGGTGCATCATTCCCATCGCGTTTGGCATCCCGATTTTGTTATTTGCTGTTGAGCCGGTCTTTCGCCAAAGACTGTTGCATGATTGTCCAATCAAATCCGCGGATCTCAGTCATCATCCCGGCGCTCAATGAAGAAGCGGCCATCGGAAATGTTGTCCGGCGCATCCCAGATTTTGTAAGTGAGGTCATTGTCGCCGACAATGGCTCAACGGACAGAACCGCAATCAGAGCCCGAGCCGCTGGAGCACGGGTCGTGCATGTGCCGAAAGCTGGATATGGCAGAGCTTGCCTGGCCGGTGTCTCAGAAGCGGGGGCGTCGGACATTCTTGTCTTCATAGATGGCGATGGCTCCGACGTGCCCGAAGAAATGGGCGCGCTGCTCGCACCGATTCTCAGCGGCGATGTGGATATGGTCATCGGATCGAGAGCATTAGGACAGGCTGAGCGCGGCGCGCTGACCTTACCCCAACAATTTGGCAATCGACTCGCTTGCTCACTCATGCGTCTGTTCTGGGGTGCAAAATATACCGACCTTGGTCCATTTCGCGCCATACGGCGGGAAGCCTATGAGCGGCTGCAAATGACAGCACCGACATTTGGGTGGACGGTTGAGATGCAAGTCCGTGCCCTCAAACAAAAACTTGCTGTCGCCGACATTCCCGTCAGTTATCGGCAGCGGATCGGCGTCTCTAAGATCTCCGGTACGGTGCGCGGCGTTGTGCTCGCAGGCGCATACATCTTGGGAACGATCTTCGCCGAGCGTCTCGGCCGAGGACCGAAGCCCGCAAGGCAGCGCGCCATTCCAAAAACCTACGATACGAGTGTTCTCGGTTTGCCGGCACCGTCAGCCCAGGTGAAACGGGCCTTCTAGCCAATCCTCAAACAGCGCTGTTTTGTGTCGCAGCACATCTGCCGCCACCTCGGGCGTGGTTCGCAAAAACCGAACACGGTCACCTGGCCGGATCTGCCCCATCAAGTGCCGATCGGCCCGAATGACCTGAGCGATCAGAGGATACCCCCCCGTTGTCTGCGCGTCGGCCATCAAAAGAAAGGGGCGGCCATCTGGTGGGCATTGAACAGAACCGGGAAACACGGCGGCACTCGGCATGGCGGCGTGCGATAGGCCGCTGATTGGGCCCCCATCCAAAGCCCCACCCATTCTGGACGTGCGGTTAGACAATCGAAAAACCGAGTTGAAAAACAGGTCTGCGATAGCATCTGTCGCCTCCGGACCTGGAACGGCGCGCAGCGCCCAACTCTCGGTCATAGGAGGACGATACCCCAAAGGCGTCGCGCACGGCTCAGCAGGTGACGTGCTGGCCCCGCTCGACCTAAGGACATCGCCCGGCCGAAGGGCCCGGCCGCCCGCACCGCCAACCCCGGCCGGCAAATATGTGGAGCCAGATCCCAGCCAGTTATCGGCAGCAAACCCGCCCGCACAGGACACGTAAGACCGGCAACCCGCATTCGGATAAGTGATGGACAGCGTGTCGCCTTGTTGAAGATCAAGCGCCGTGTGCCGTGAAACAGGTGACGCATTGATCGCAACCTCAGCGTCTGCCCCCGCAACAGCAACCACCATGTCCGCGTCACACCTGGCGTCAAACCCACCAAGTGTGATCTCGATCACGGGAGCGCTTAATTGGTTGCCAACCAACCGATTTGCCAACGCAAAGCTCAATGGGTCCATTGGGCCGGACGTCGGAACGCCGAAATGGCGTAAGCCTGTTCGAGGTTTGGCTTGAAGCATCGCCTGCGGCCCCGGCGATAGGATATGAAAGCTCATTCGGCCAAGTCTTTAAACGTGTCCGCCGAAATCGCACAGAAAATCACCTTTTGTCCGGACGCGAGTTGCGAAGGCGGTGTCGACGTCGCATCGAACAATTTCATCGGGCTGCGGCCAATAATTGGCCAACCCCCAGGTCCTGCGAGCGCGTACAATCCGGTAGATCCCCCGACAACGCCGACGGACCCGATACTGACGCGTTGACGCGGACCATCAAGCCGCGGCACATGGATTTCATTTTTTTGATCCGTATACAGATATGCAAACCCAGGTGTGAACCCAAGAAAATCAACAATGTGAACATTTGACGTATGCTGATCGATTAAGCGATCTTGAGTCATACCTAACGCCTCGCAAACAGCATCAAGGTCGGGCCCATAATCGCCGCCATAAGCGACAGGAATAGTGATCGGGTCAGGGGTGGGAGCGACGACCGAAGCGACTTGGTTTTCGAGAGACACCAGCTTTCGCCGTGCATCCTCCGGCAAGATCTCCAGCGGATCAAATTGGACCGTAACACTCGATCGGCCAGGCACGATTTCCACCCAACCGCCTTGGGCCTGAAGGTCGAAACACCATCCATCCCGCCGCCCACGGGACAGGCCATCGATCCGCAAGGAATCATCGCCGACAAAGCGCACGTCTAATGAATCGGTCATAACCGCTTTGGCGCGCGCACAAGAACACCCTCTCCCTCAAGCGCGCGTCTCACCGCAGCAGCCGTTTCGGCTGCACCAGGACTGTCCCCATGGATACAAAGCGTTTGAGCGTGAAGTGGCAAACCGCCTCCCGTCGAGAGTTTGACCCTCCGCCGGAGCGCAATGTCGGTGGCCTGCTCCAGTCGCTCGGTTTCGCTTTGCAGGACCGCCCCTTCTGCACCGCGGGGAACAAGTGTTCCGTCGGCACGGTAGGCACGATCGATAAAGGCTTCACCATAAACGGACATGCCAGCGTCGCCGGCAACTTGCGAAAGTGCAAATCCCGGTTGGCAGATAATTGCAACCGAGTGTCCAAAAACGGCTTCCACAGCCAAGACGATTACATTAGCGATCGCACCATCTTTGCTCGCATCATTATACAACGCGCCATGAGGCTTCACATGAAAAAGTGGGGTGCCCAGTTCCGTTGCGAGATCGCGTAGAGTTGTGAGTTGCGAAACGAGGCTCGCTTGAAGGGCATCGCGCGGCATAGTCAGAGATCGGCGTCCAAATCCCTCCGTATCCGGATAAGATGGATGAGCCCCTACTGCAACGTCGTGCACCTCGGCCGCGCGAAGTGTCGCAGCCATCGTTTCAAAGTCTCCCGCGTGCCCGCCACAGGCAATTGCGCAAGAGGTGACATGCTCCAAAATGGCTCGATCTGACGCACGGCCGGCGTCGCCGGGCAATTCTCCAAGATCCGCGTTCAGGTCAATCGAAACTGTCACGGCCAGATCCCCGCTGTACGCAGAATCAGTCGAATCCCCAAAAGAAGACAGACACCCACAACACCAACGCCAAGCACATTCTCCGTTCGAGAGTTTGTGTACTCACCGAGTAAATCTTGCCGGTTCATCGCCATCAAGAGAACGATCGCGATGACGGGCAACAACAATCCGTTTGCAGCCTGAGCAAACAGGATCAGTTCCGTTGGTCGAATGCCAGATAGGGCCGCCGTCAATCCGATGCCCAGGACAAGCAAGGCAACCCCTCGGAAGACGAGCGCATGATCATCGCCGCTCCGGCCCACGATCTCCGACACCGCATAACCTGTCGCCATAGGTGCAGTGATCGCTGAGGTCAGTCCGGCGGCGGCGAGCCCGATGCCGATCACATAAGTCGCTGCGGACCCGGCAATCGGTTCAAGCGCAACCGCCATATCGGCAGCGGAGGTCACACGAAGACCAGACGAGAATAGGCTCGCTGCCGCGGTCGATAGGATGAACAATGAGATCAGCCCACCAAGACCGATGGAAAGGCGCGTGTCCAAACGCGCTGCGGCCACCGCTTCAGGGGTCGCCTCCGTCCACCGGCGCTGACTGGCCGCCGCATGTAGAAATAGATTGTAGGGTACAATCGTCGTTCCAATCAACGCGATTGCCGTCAGCAGCCCACCAGACGGAATCGAAGGAATAGCCCCCGCCGCGAGCGCACCGATATTCGGCCTTACAAGGACGAAGCTCGCCGCAAAGGCAAGACTCATGATAATCACCAGGAGGATTAATAAACGCTCCAACAAACGGTACCGGCCGACACCGAGCGCCAGGGCCGCAATCCCGGCGATAAGGATCGTGTAACCAGACCCGCTCCAGCCGCCTTGAGCGCCGAACACCGCGTCTAACCCCAAGGCTGCACCCGCAAGATTCCCAGCTTCATAAGCACTATTGCCAATAAGAATAGCGGCAAGGACCAACCCTCCGGCCGCATATTTGAGCGCAGGCGTCCCAGCACCCTGCATCATAGCCTCGCCCAGACCCATACGACCGGCGACGCCAAGCCGGGCCGCCATTCCCTGAAGGATCATGGTCGCAAAGGTTGCAAAGATCAGTGTCCAGACGAGGGCAAAACCGAAATTCGCCCCCGCAAGCGTGCACGCTGTCACGGTGCCGGGGCCGATAAACGCTGCGGCGACTAGAGCACCGGGACCGATCGAAAGCTTCAAAGCGCGTCCACCACATCATCGGGATTGTCGAACACCTCGTAATGGGCAACCGTCTTGTCCCAGCGCGACAATACCGCAGCCGCAGCGTCAGGCATGTTGGCCTGCTGATAATTCGGACCCACAAACCCCTGAACGTCGTCGAGGGTCCTGAACCACATGAGCGTCATATGCTCGACCTCAACATGACCGTCTGACATCACAATATCTCTGCGCAGCGCCTGATGGGCCAAAAGGCCAGGAATGTCTCGGCTGCGAATGCCAGGCATGATCTCACCTTTCAGGAGAGATTGATAAACCTCAGCGTTTTCCGGTGTCGTCCACCCTCTCCAAACCCGGCAGATCATCAGTTCAAATCAATCCGCCGAAGGATTCCAAACCGAGAATAATCCGGCCTGTCTGCTCATAGGTGCCGGGCGCTGTCGCAATATGCTGCGTAATGGCGTGCGCATCTCGCAGTCTGCGCTGAAGGTCATTTTCCAAAAACAGAGCTGCCCCTCCACCAATATCATATGCGCCGCGAACAACATCTGCGGCGGTGCGGGTCATATGCGTGCAGGCAAGACGGAGATCGGCCCGGCGCTCCAGGGGAATCTCACCGGTCGCTTCGGCCACCACCCATGTCTTGTCGATTTCATCGAAAAGGTATGCGCGAGCGCTCCGGAGCGCTGCTTCAAGTTTCGAAATCTCGACCTGTATGACCTGCTTCTCGGAAAGGGTCTTTGACGAACCCTGAGCCCGCTTTTGCGAGGCGAGCTGCTTAACCGACTCCAGTGCACCGCGCGCATTGCCGAGCCCCACTGCACAAACCCCAAGCGCCAATAAACCAAACGCCGGAAACGCATAGAGCGGTCCGGACTCGACCGGCATGTCGGAGATCAGCGAGACGGAGCGGTCCTTCGGAACGATGATGTCCTCGACTGAGATATCACCCGATCCGGTCCCCTTCAGACCAGCCACATGCCATGTGTCATGGAGTCGAGCATCGGAGGCTGGAAAGATCATCATGCGGTTGTCAGGCATACCATTTTCAAGACGTTGCATCTCATCATTTTTGAAAATCATCGCACCGCCACACAGCCAGGAACAATTGGCAGACCCAGAGCCCCACTGCCAGCGGCCCGACACCCGATAATGATCTCCCTCATCAATCGCTTTGCCCATCGGAGCAAAAACACCCCCTGTTATGATGTTGGGGTCTGAGTAGATTTGAGCCGCCGTATCGTGATCCATATAGGCCGCATTAAGGGCCGTCGTCGCACCAATCATGACACACCAGCCAGCGCTGGCATTGGCCTCGGCGAGCACTTCAACCGTTTCCACAATCTGGCGCGGCGTCGCTTCGATCCCCCCCAAACTTGCCGGTGTGACTAGCCGGAAGAATCCTGCCGCAGCCATGTCCGCGGCCAGGTCCGCAGGCAAGCGACGTGCATCTTCCATCTCGGATGCGCGCTCTGCTAGATCAGAGGCGATCGCCCTGGCGGCTTTGACCGTGTCGATCAGTACTGCAGTATCGGCCATGTCCATTGTCCTTTCCCCAGCACTGGAGTGTGCGGGAAAAGGGGATACGCGTCAAACATCCCAAACGAGGATTTCCTCGTCCTCTTCAATTGGATTTTCTTTCAGCCACTCATACATTCGAGCGTCCACAAAAGCGACAAAGGACGGCGCATAGCTCTGCTTCGACGCAGCCCACCATGCGCGTATGACCGGGTTTGGAATACGTTCGGCAAGTCGCGCCTCGCAGGCTTCCCACATCTCCTGTTCGTGGACACCATATCTTCGATGCATGTGGATCATTTCCATATGCCGGAAGGTGCTCGCAAAAACGTTCCCAATCCGAATCCGCTCGCCCGGTGAGATGTCCTCCCGATCGCGTTCACCCGCAAAAATCGCCGCGAGGTCTGGATGATCGATGAGCGTGTTAAAATTTTCTATCATGATCTGCGTGTTGATTTGCGCCGTCATCATGCGGGTCGCCAAACTGCTCTGACGCATTTGTTTTCCGACAAAAACAAGGGACGCGATAACCGCGATTGAAGCTAGAATGCTCGTGAATGTCGCAATACTCTCAACCGACATGGTCTCTCCGGATCCTTCAGGCCGCCTCTTTCGATTTCACTTTCTCCTCGGCGCGGCGGAACCGTGTACGCCAATCCGGTGGAGCAAGGTCGTAAGTCGCCTCGCGAAGATACTGCATCAAAGCCGCGCGCTTGCCGGCGGCAGAGAGATCGTCCGGCTGAAGCGTCTTTCCGATATGTACAGGCATCTTCTGGCCCATGCGCCGACGCACTTCGCGGAAAACGAGCGACAATCGCAGCGACATGGACACATGGCTGGCCCATTGAAACAGCCGCGAATTCTGTCCTTCAAAGAAGATCGGCGTCACCGCAGCATTTGACTTGGTGATCAGCTTCGCCGTGAACGGTTTCCAATCATCATCAATGGCCGCCGCAAACGCGCGCGGAGCAGTCGATATCCCGCCGGCGGGAAACACGATGATGCAACCACCGGATCCAAGGATCTCCAGCGATGCTTTTCGCGTCTCCAGATTAATCGCGAGCGCCTCCTTCGTGTCGGCGAAATCGATCGGCAGCAGCCAAGGCCGGGCTTCAGGGGCGGCTTCAAGAACTGAGTTTGTCAGGATCTTGAAATCCTCTCGGACCAGCGAGACGAGCCAACAAATCATGAGCCCGTCGAGCACACCGAACGGATGGTTGGCCACGACGACCAGCGGTCCGGTCTTGGGAATGCCGGCATGGCGGGCAGAGTTGAATTGGACATCGAGCTCCAGCAAGCGGATGGCGGCTTCGAAGAACGGCACATCATTGGCGAGGTGCTCTCTATAATGGTCGTAAAGTTCTTTGATCTTCGGCTGGCCCGTTGCCTTCTCAACCGCCCGCACAACCGCCCGCTGAACAGGATGCGAAAAGTAGGACGCATAGGATAGATCTGCGGCCGGCTCAGTCATAGTTTCAAAAGGCTCGCCAAATTGTTCTTTTGCATATCTGAAGATCCACCGACGATCGGCATACCCAAAAGATCACGAACATGACGTTCCATATCGTAGGCATCTGTCAGTCCATACGCCCCCATGACTTGCTGACAGGTCAGGGCGATGTCCACGCCCGTATCCGCACAGAACAGTTTGGCCATGGAGGTTTCCACAGAGCAGGGTCTGCCCTCGCTGGCGAGCCAGGCTGCATGGTACAGCATATGCCGCGCGGCTTGCAGTTTCGTCCGTGCCGTGACGAGTTTATGACGAATGACTTGATGCTGGGAAATTGGTTTGCCGAACTGGACACGGTCCTGGGCATAGCCCCAAGCTTCATCAACGGCGGCCCTGGCAATGCCATAGGCGACGGCCGTGATTTCAATTTTTTCGACATCAAGCGCGCGACCAGCCAGAAGATCCCAGCCTCGATTCCACATTTCGGGCCCACCGACGATGGCCGCATCATCAAGCCTCACATCATCAAAGTGAACGTCCATCGAGGCTGTGTAGCGAAGATTCGAATGTTGGATCGCTGTCATGGAAACGCCCGGTGCGTCTGTCGGAATCAACAGAAAAGAGAGGTTCTTATATCTCTGATCCGTCGGCCCTGAACGGACGAGGCAGTAAATATAGTCGGACCAGTCCGCCCCGGTGCACCAGCGCTTGGAGCCATTGACGACAATCGCATCACCGTCACGCTCAGCACGCGTTTCGACGCTCGGCAGATCACCCCCCACATTCGGTTCCGACAAGCCATAGCAGAGCAGCATCTCGCCGCGCGCAATCTTCGGCAGCATGGCTTGCTTCTGCTCCGGAGAACCGTTCTCCGAAATGTTCATACCGCCATAGAACGCCGCGTGAATATAAGGGCCAGCAAGCGACGTCCCAAACTGGCAAAGCTCGTCAATGACCGCCGCGGCACCCACAATATCCTGTCCGACCCCGCCATACGCTTCTGGAATGGTAAGGCCGATGACGCCCAAATCAGCAAGCGCCCGAAAATCGTCGCGATCCCAGGAATGGTCTCGATCAAGTTGGATTCGCTTTTCAAGCGGCAGCCGCTCAGCGGCAAGACGTGACACTTGCCGGCGCAACTCTGAAATATGATCCGCCTCGTCAACAAATGACTGATGGTGCATCCTGTCTCGCCTCCTCCATCGCGGATAATGGTGAGGTTTTCCTATTGAGACAAGGCACTGCCTGCCTTAGCTCCCAGCGCTGCTACTTCGACTATAGTTGCTATATGCATCGCGCTGCTGCGCATCGATCCGCGCCCATTGCGATTCCCGCGCGCACTGTCTTTCGGTCGCGAGCCTTGATCCTGTGACAGCTCGTTTGCGGCAAACAATTGGATCGTCTTCTTCAACCTCAGACTCGTCGTCCGAAGCCCCCGGCTCGTAAACGATGAGCACCTGGTTCGGTTGCTTTTTCGTTTCTCCCGAAGGTGCTGTGCAATTGCTCAAACCAACTAAGGCGAAGAAACATGCTCCAAGAACAGATATATAACGTGCATCTATCATTCCCAAGCCTCCCGAGGGGACACTCTAAGCCCAGGCAACGAGACTTTCCAATCAATTTTATTGAAAGTGGGAACCAATCTCGGCGGGGTCGTAGGGCGTTGTCTGATAC
>JBCBUY010000017.1:0-46464 GCA_039817885.1 Pseudomonadota bacterium
TTCTCGCACCGTCCGAGCTTCCTTGCTCGTTTGCTTCCGTGTGCTGCGCACACATGAAGCGCGCTCAAGGCTGCGATTTGAAGCTTCCGTGGTCTGACGACCACATGAAGCGGGCTCAAACATCTCCTCAAGGCCATGGCCTGTGAGGCGACTTGGCGTGCCCGCAGCCCTGAGCGCGCCTCATGGGCGTCCGTAGGACGACCGGAGGCAAACAAAATCAGCCTTGAGCGCGACCCATCGCGCAGGCACAGCCGAAGCGGGGGTCAAACAAAAACAGTGCTGCTTTCTCCTTCCGCCGACACCAGCGAAGGCTGGTGTCCAGGGTGCAATCGTTAGAACAGGACAAGTGGCGACTTTCGCACCCTGGATACCTGCCTGCGCAGGTATCTGCGGAGTGTTGGGTTTGGTGACCTCGAACAACCACAAACTTGTCATCCCGGAATTTGCGCCAGCAAATATCCGGGACCCAGAGAGACAAAGAGCACATAGCCACTTCTGGGTCCCGGGTCTCCGCGCCAGCGCGTCGCCCGGGATGACAAGTCAAGAGGAGGAGAACAAAAATTCTCTTAGGACGACGATCAAAAATTTCTGCGCGGATCGAAGTTACTCTTGTGATAGGGGCGCACAGGCGGCGTTTAACCAGTCCTTCACATCACCATCGACGAGCGGGCCGATTTTTGACCAGACCTCCTGGTGATAATCGTCCACCCACTGTCGTTCGGTGTTCGTCATCAGACCAGGCTGGATGAGTGCGCGGGCGAGCGGGGCGAAGGTCAGATTCTCGAAGCCCAGCATGGGGATATCGCCGCCCGGGATCTGCTGGGCCTCGGTCACAAATTGCAGGTTTTCGATGCGGATGCCGTATTCGCCTGCCTTATAGTATCCGGGTTCATTGGAGAGGATCATACCTGGCTGCAGCGGCGTCGCATTCCAGGGTTTGGCGATGCGTTGCGGTCCTTCATGGACGCCCAGAAAAACGCCAACGCCGTGCCCGGTGCCGTGTTCATAATCCAGGCCGGATTGCCAGAGGGCATGGCGGGCCAAAATGTCGAGATGGGTTCCGGTTGTACCGGCGGGGAAGCGCACTGTGGCAAGCGCGATATGGCCTTTCAGGACCAAGGTATACCGCTCGGCCATTTCGTTTGATGCGTCACCGATCGGCACGGTGCGTGTGACGTCCGTCGTGCCATCAAGATACTGGCCGCCGCTGTCTACCAGGAACAGTGTTCCGCGTTCTAGTGGGCGGTTGGTCGCCGTGGACACACGGTAATGGCATAAGGCGCCATTGGGGCCGGCACCCGAGATCGTCTCGAATGAGAGGTCATTCAGCTTGCCGGTTTCGTCACGAAGCGTCTCCAGTTTGATCGCCGCGTCGATTTCGGTCACGTCGCCGGATTGCGCCTCCGTGTCGAGCCAGTGGAGGAATCTCGTCACCGCTGCGCCGTCTCGCAGATGGGCTTGTTTTGTGCCCTCCAATTCAATGGCGTTCTTTCGGGCCTTTGGAACGGCACATGGGTCTGCCAGGCGAATAATGGTTGCGCCAGCGCGGCTGACTTTTTCGAAGAACCAGGCTGATGCGGTTGCTGGATCGAGACCGATGGTCTTGTCTCCCAAGCCTTCGAGATGTCTTTCAAGGTCTGTCAACGGATGCAGTGCGACGCCGTTGCCGAGATGATCCTGTAGCGTGTCCGAGACTTTTTCCTGGTCCAAGAACAGGTCCGCCGTCCCGTCGGCATGAAGTAATGCGCGCCCTAGCGGCAGGGGTGTGCACATGACGTCGCCTCCGCGGATATTGAATGCCCAGGCGAGCGACGCCGGTGACGTAATCATCGCCGCATCCAGCTTATGAAGGGACAAGTCTTCGGCTATGCGTAAACGCTTGTCTGCTGCGGACACACCTGCAAACTCTATCCGATGTGGGACAATCGGCGCGGTCGGCTGAGATGGTCTGTCGATCCAGGCTTCATCGATGGGATTGGCGTCGACGGCGACAAGTGTTGCGCCTGCCAGCTTGCTTGCTTTTTCGAGAGCCGCGAGATCGTTTGGGCTCAGGAGTCTCGGATCATAGCCGATTGTTCGATTGCTGAGCTCTTGTGCTGCGAGCCACCCAAATGGACCAGGGTCTGGGAGCGCGTGTGTGTCGAACAGGTCATGATCGAGTTGATCCTCGGCTTGGAGCGTATAGCGTCCGTCTACGAACACAATTGCCTGGTCTTGGCCAATCAGTGCTGCACCGGCTGAGCCCGTGAACCCCGTGACCCAGGCGAGCCTCTCATTGGCGTCCGGCAGGTATTCATTCTGGTATTCATCCTCATGGGGAACATGGAAATAGTCCAGGCCGGCCGCGCGCATTTTCTCCCTCAAGAGCGGCAAATTTTGTCGGCCAATCTGGGGCCCACCGCGAACATCAAACGTCTGTCTCATGGCCTGTATCCTCTGCCGGATCTGCGTTGCAGAGTCCTAATTTTTGGGTATGCGGATTTGCATGGGAGCTCTAGTTTTCTGTTTGTTCTCAACGGAAAATTTATCCCCATGTGTCACGCACAACGACATAATAAACCAATCCACAGGATACAAAAAAATGCAAACCTCCTCCCAGATTTTAGCGAATGGAATTGCTGCGCCGATTGATCTTCAAGATGAGCGTCAGCCGTTCGTAAATGAGATCAGTTCTAACCCTGCCCCACAGGATGTTGTGAAGCGTCCGCGGATCCTTGAGCGCCGCAACGCGCGCTGGGCTCGCCGTATCGGGCACTAAGGCTTTCGGAATACCAGGGTCGACCAGCCGTCGCGATGAATGCGCTGGACAAGAGACATGCGCCGGCCTGAAAAGGCCGCGCGCACCTGGGGTTCTTGATGGTGCAAAAGACCTGACAAGATGATCGCTCCGCCCCGTGCGGTAAGGCCGGAAATGTCGGGCGCGAGGCCGACCAATGGCCGTGCCAGGATATTGGCAAATACCGTTTGATACGGAGCCTGGGCGCGCACTAGCTGCGCTCGGGCTCCGGTCACATGTAGGGCTTTGAAGTGTCGGCCGACATGATTCTTTCGTCCGTTTTCACGCGCGACGCGAATACTATCCCCGTCAAGATCGGTGCCGATAGCGCGGGTCGCTCCGGTCTTCAGGGCGGCAATCGACAGGACACCTGATCCTGTGCCGAGATCGAGCACTTTGCCGATAGGACGGGACATTCGGAGTGTGTTTAGCGCGAGCAGACAACCGATTGTTGTGCCGTGATGACCTGTGCCGAAGGCTGGACCCGCTTCGATCAGTATGCCGATCTTACCAGGTTTATCCTCGGTCAGGGCATGGCTGCCAGCGACGATAAACGGTCCGGCCTCGACGGGGGGCAGACCCTCCAGTGACATGGTCACCCAATCGCGATCTTCGAGCTTTTCGTAGCGCGCCGATAAGCCAGGCGATGTTGCCTCGATCATGGTGACGCAGGCGGCGGCGGCTTGCTCGGTTTCGGCATAGGCATCCAGTCGCCAAGTGGTGCGGTTTTCCTCTTTGGCGTCGACCGCCTCTGCCGGTGTTGGGTCTGCCCAGGCGAGGGCATCCCAGGCCGCCTGGATTGCTGCCTGTGGGCCGATTGAACTGATCTTGAACATAGGCGCTCTTTAGCAGCGGTATGTATCTTCGAACAGGCTGCGACTGATAGCCGGTTTGGAAGGCCGTTTGACACCCACTTCTGGCGCGGTGGGTGTTTGCCAGTTGTAATAAAAACAATGATCTAGGAAGGCGCGGTTTCCGGTGGGTGTCGATCCGTTACGGCAAAAATGCATAGGTGATCTCTGGCCGAAAAGGCTTCAGACGGCTAGTCTTTGATTTGCATTTATCCGTGGGAGAGGCTGAACATAATGGGTAAAACCGTCATTATTGCCGCGCTCTGTTTTTTGCTTCCTGCCTGTGCCGTACAGCCTATCGACCATCAGGCGTCTAGAGAGATCGGCGCGGAGATCCTGCCCCCCAGCGATATTGATGCGCCCCATTGGCGGGATGTACATCCAAACGATCTGGTTTTGTTAAAAACGCGCCATGGGGTGACCGCGATCGAGCTGAATATCAGCTTTGCCCCTAACCATTCAGAACGGTTTCGGGATCTTGCGCGCGCCGGCTTTTATGATGGGGAGTATTTCTATCGCGTGATTGAAGGGTTCGTGGCCCAAGGCGGTGTACAGGATGAGGTGCGCGTTGAGAGCTGGTCTGCCTTGAGAAATGAAAATGACCGGGCTTTGAGTTTCGAGCCGTTTGTCGCCCTCGGTAATGATGATCTTTTTACGGATCTTGTTGGTCATTCTGGAACAGGTTTTCCGATGGCAAGAGATCGCGAACTTGCGCGGGAATGGCTCCTTCATTGTCCCGGCGCGCTCGCCATGGCTCGCGACACGGGACCTGATACGGGGAGTACGGAGTTTTATATCGTGCTCGGCCCACAACGATATCTGGATCGCAATCTGACGATATTTGGTCGTGTGATCGACGGTATGGAATATATTCAGGCTCTGGAACGGGGGGATCGAGACGTGGAGAGCGGCGTTATTCAATCGCCGCGTACAGGTGATGAGATTATCTCCGTTCGCGTGGCGGCAGATATTCCGGAGACGGATCGCCCGCGATACCAGGTGATGAAGGCCAAATCGCAGGCGTTTGAGGCGGCCAAACGAAGCCGTCGCGTCCGCGAGGAGGCGTTCTTTTATCGGAAGCCGCCGGAAGTGCTGGACATATGCGGGTTCGAGGTGCCGTCACGGCGTGTGCGATAGAGGCGTGTATTGACGCTGGTGCGGGCTGGGGCCACTTTCCATCATGCTCGAGGAGGGTATGGCTATTGAAATATGTGAGACTGTTTTCGAAGTACGTTCTGTTGCCATTGGCCCTTATGAGCGTTGGCGGCACTCTGGCCACCAGCTATCTGACCAGCAAATCAAAGGCGCTTGCTGGAGACGCGAATTGGTTCGAGACGCCGAATGGTATCGATTTGTCTCGCAGTGTGTCCCTCGGGGGCATCGACCAGTTCGTGCGTATCCGGGGTCGTGATAAGATCAATCCGGTATTGCTGGAGCTCCATGGAGGGCCGGGTTCGCCAACGTCATCGCTTACATACCGAAATAGGCGGCCGTTGACGGAGTATTTCACTTTGGTGGAGTGGGATCAGCGTGGATCAGGTCGATCCGTTGGCGATGACAGCATTATCGATACAATGAGCTATGATCGGCTGGTGGATGATACCATCGAGCTGATCGAGCATCTGCAGTCTACGCTTGATGTCGAAAAGGTCATTCTGCTTGGTCATAGCTGGGGGTCGATGCTCGGTGTCGGCGTCATTCAAAAGCGCCCAGACCTCGTCCACGCTTATGTTGGGGTAGGGCAGGCGTTGGAATGGCCAGGTGGCTTTGATGAAACCAAGAGACTTCTGATCAATGCAGCTCGGGTGAGCGGGGACGCAAAGACGGTTCAGTCCTTAGAAGCTGTTCCAGATGAGTGGCCACCCCAGGAAGATGTCGATGCGCTGCTGGAGCAAATCAGCGTTATTCAAGGCCCCTTGGTACCATACAGAAAATCGCTCCACGCGTCCCACAGTGGAAATATATTTGATAATGAACTCGTCCTAGATGTTGCAACGTCACCAGATAGCGGGCTTTTTGAAAGCTTGAATTTGCTAGAATTGAGCGACGCGACCAAAGCTCTGATCGCTGATATTTACGGACTAGATTTAGGAGAGAAGTTCGGCACGGAGTTCGATGTGCCGGTGTTCATATTCCAAGGTGAACACGACTGGCAGACGCCGACAACCTTGGTGAAACCCTGGTTTGAAAGTCTATCGGCTCCTCAAAAAGCGCATGTGCCTTTCGAGCACTCTGCGCACTTTGTTATGAATGCAGAACCAGGAAAGTATCTGTACGAACTTATTAATCAGGTTCGTCCGCTCGCAGTGGATGCTGGAGAGGACTTGGTTGAAGCTGATCAACGGCTAGATCAATGAACGGCGCGCCTTGCGTCGAATTGGTGGCATGAGAAAGCAGTTTCATTTCCGGCCGAGTCCGGATGGTTTTTATGCATGGGATATCCACAGGCTCGTTGAGCTCTCATCGTCGCTGCCGAGGCAGCTGATCAGTATAGATCAAATTGCCGAGTTAGACGAAGCGTACTGGTTCTATACGGGCGATGAGCCAACGTGCCGAAACCTTGCTGCACACTTCAGCCTGATTCAAGCGGCTGATCTCGGATATCCGATTATTTTGTGTGCGGAGGGGCGCGTCATGGACGGCATGCATCGGGCGACTAAGGCACTCGGGTCGCCGCTTTAGAGGTGCATGAAGAGGATCAAGCCTGAAAGGGCAAAGATTGCGAGCATAACGGTCTGCAGGGTGAGCACCGCCACAGGTTTTGGGCCGACTTTGAAAAGATCGCTGAGCGACGTCTTTATGCCGAGGGCCGCGACGGCCGCGATGAGAGCCCAGCGGGAGGCTTCGCTGAGGCCAGACTGAACAGCCATGGGCACAAGGCCAGCGCTGTTGATGAACATCAGAGCGATAAACCCGATGAGGAATATCGGAAGCAAGGGCGCTGAGGCGTGCGCCTTATCGCCGTCCTTGCCCCGCATCATCAGGCCGACCAGGCAGATAACGGGGACCAGGCAGGCGACGCGCATGAGCTTTACGATGGTGGCCGTGTCACCGGCTTCGTCGGAGATGGTGTAGCCCGCACCGACCACTTGGGCGACGTCGTGAATGGTGGCACCGATAAAGATACCGGCTTCGCGGTCACTCAACTCCATCGCGCCCGCGATGAATGGATATATCACCATGGCGATCGTGCTGAGGGCAGTGACGCCGATAACGGTGAGGATGGTATTGCACTCACTGGTCTTATTCCGTGGGAGGACAGCGGAAATGGCAAGCGCTGCGGATGCCCCGCAAATGGCCACGGCTCCAGCAGAAAGAACAGCATGATCGGGTTTGAGACCGAAAGCGCGTCCGATCCAGGATCCGATGCCGATGGTGATGGCGATGCCGCTGACGACCAGGGCGACGGTGGGCAGGCCGAGGGAGGCGACGTCGCCCATGGTGATTCTCACACCCAGCAGGGCCACGCCGACACGCAGCACTTGGCGCGCTGTGAAATCTATACCGGCGGCGAGGCGGCTATGGTCACTTAGGAAGCTGAACGCGATGCCGAGAAGCAGCGCGTATAGCATGACTGGTCCGCCATAGCGCTCGTTCACCAGCATCGAGGCCATGGCGATAGTGGTGGCGAGGAGGAGACCGGGGGCAATGTCTGCGAGGTGCTCCTTGAGTGCCGGCCAGGCGGGCAGAGCCGCCTTCTGGACATGCTGTTGGGTGAGCGGTGCGTCAGACATGTGACTTCACCGCGTCTTTAAGGGGCCGCCGGGCAGTCACCATTCTCCTGTGCAATTCATCGATGCGTTGGCTACCCGTCCTCGCGCAGAGAAATGGGAAGACGCCGTGGATCAGGCACGCAAAGGCTCCAGAGAACATGGCCCAGCTGAAGGCGAAAGCTGTGCGCATATGCTGGAGGTAGCTCTCGCCGACGGAGCGCGGGTGCTTTGTGAAGGGCCTGACCAGAAATTTCATCGCGGCTAACTCTTAGCTCCAGCTTCCATCACAGGGTAGTAAATTGGTCGCGATAAGAGTTCCCAATTGTCACTGGAATATGTGAAATTTTTGGGATAATTTTTCACCATGAGCGAAATTGTAGAACTAGATGATATAGATAAGAAGATCCTTAGTCGAATTCAGGTGGATGCGACGGCGTCTATCCAGGAGATTGCCGATGCGGTGGGCCTGTCGAGCAATCCGTGCTGGCGGCGGATTCGACGGATGGAAAATGATGGCGTTATCCAGCGGCGCGTTGCGTTGGTCGATGCGGCTAAGGTGGGGCTCGGTGCGACTGTGTTTGTTACGATCCGAACCAAGCAGCATGACGCCAATTGGCTGGAGGCATTTGCAAAGGGCGTTCGCCAACTGCCCGAGATTGTTGAATGTCATCGGATGAGTGGGGAAACAGACTATCTTCTGAAAGTCGTCGTGCGCGACATCCCGCACTATGATGCGGTGTATCAGCGGTTGATCAGCCTGGTGCCGGGGCTGGGGGATGTGAGTTCGGCGTTTTCTATGGAGAGCCTGAAGCACAGCACAGCCATCGATCCAGCAACAATCTGACGATCAGTCCTACGGCTATTTGCTCCTGTCCAGATCATCCCTTAGGCTCTCGGGTTGGGGAGGACGACGATATGAGCTTGAAGATTATCGGTGCGGGATTTGGGCGAACAGCGACGGCGTCGCTGAAGATTGCTTTGGAAACCCTGCTCGGGGGGCGCTGCTACCATATGAGTGAGGTGCTTGGCACCGCTGGACACATTGACCTGTGGTTGGATGCCGCTGCTGGTCGCCCGGATTGGGCGAAGATCTTTGATGGATACGTGGCGACCGTAGACTATCCGGGCTCTTTCTATTGGCGCGAGATGATGGCGGCCTATCCTAACGCGAAGGTCTTATTGTCTGTGCGTGACGCCGAAAAGTGGTTCGAATCGACACAGGAAACGATATTCAGTGCGCCGATCCGGGAGACAGTGGCCGGCACAAAATGGGCCGCGATGTTGAAGGCGACAATCTTTGATCATCTTGGGGGTGGCACGACCGACCGCGACACGCTGATCGCGATATTCAAACAGCACATTGCGGATGTGACAGCGTCTGTGGACCCGGACCGTCTTCTGGTTTTCGAAGCTAAGGCAGGATGGGAGCCGCTCTGCGCCTTTCTCGATGTCGCCGTGCCGCATGAGCCGTTTCCAAGAGTCAATTCGAAAGAAGACTTTGCGTCGGTGTTCGAGTTGCTGAACTCTCCGCTAGGCCCCGGCGTGATGAATGGTGATGGCTTCGGTGGCGGCTCCGTTCATGACGAAGTGTTTTAGGACAGGCTTTGGTGATCCGCGCAGGAGGGTCATTCAGCCACGGCTTCGATGACCATGAATGTGGGGAAGGTGGCGTTTTGCTGATACTTGTCTGGGTTGATGTCGCGTAAGGCGTCTATTGGCTTTGTCTCTGTTAGTCCGGTGAGACGGAAGCCCGCGGTCAAGAGCGGGCTGATGATCTCCTCGAATGAGCGATAATGGTCTGGAACGGTAACCGGTGTATCGGTAAAGCCCTTCCAGTCAGCTTCGCAAAGATGCACACCGAAAGCGGAGGGTGGCTTGAACCACTTATACGCGCCCATGGGGTGTTGAACCGAAAAGACCAGGCGTCCGTTTTTCTTTAGCGTGCGGTGAAACTCCGATAAGGGCCCAGCCCAGTCGCACACATAGTCTATTGCCAGGGATGATACGATGAGATCGAGGCTGTCATTGTTCAGTGGAATGGGCTGAGCGAGGTCACTGATAAAGAGATCTGCCGCGTCGCCGACGCGCTCCTTGGCGATCTCGATCATGGTCGGGCTGATATCGAAACCAATCACGCGTGCTGCGCCTCCTCGCAGGAGATCGCGCACGAGGAAGCCAGGGCCGCATCCCGCATCGAGTACGTTGAGCCCGGTGACGGGTCCGATCTTTGCGCGAATGGCGGGGTGCTCATTATAGCCATTCTCGGCCTTGGTCTCGGCAATCTCAGAATAAGCACGGGCGAGTGCTTCATAGGCGTCGAGGGCAATTGGCTTTGGCGTTTTCGGCATATCAGTCCCTCCATCGGGGACGGTGTCTTAGGTCAAGATGTTTTGGGATGCCAGATAGGTTCGCTTATGTGCCGGTCTAAGCGGATCGTTTCCCATCCATCGATGTTAGCTGGATATCAATTCTCCATTCTGATCGCTGCGACGTCTGCCGTATCGATCTTCAGCGCGGCTTTAAGACCATCTGCGTACAGCGGAAGAGGGCGAGGCGCTTGCCGCTCTCTCGATGTGTCACCTCACAGTCCCAAACCTGCGTTGTGCCGCCGAGGTGCTCTGGTTTCGCAACACCGATAATTCGACCATCTGTGGCTGTTGCAAAAAAGTTTGATTTCAATTCGATGGTTGTGAATCCCAATGCCGTATCCGGCAGGGTGGCTGTGCAGGCCAAGCCAGCTAGCGTATCAGCAAGGGTGACCACAGTGCCCGCGTGAAGAAAGCCATTTGGGGCCATGTGGTGCGGTTTGATATCGATATAGGCCGTCGCGCCTGACCGCGTCAGTTCGGTGAAGGTGATTCCAAGATGGCCAGGCAGCTTACCTAAGATGTGCTGGTTTATGGCATCGACAGCGATGTCCGCATCTGATCTCAGAAAGCCGATGTCTCTGTCCATGGACTGGGCAGCTCTAAACGTCGAGCAGCAGCCGTTCGGGATCTTCCAAAGCTTCTTTGACGCGCACGAGGAAGGTCACAGCCTCTTTGCCATCCACGATGCGGTGATCATAAGACAGAGCAAGGTACATCATTGGACGGATGGCTACTTCACCATTGATGGCGACCGGGCGCTGCTCAATGCGGTGCATGCCCAACACGCCTGATTGCGGCGGGTTCAGGATCGGCGTCGACATCAATGATCCGTATACGCCGCCATTGGTGATGGTGAACGTACCCCCCTGGAGGTCGCCCATGGACAGATCGCCGTCCCGCGCTTTGGCACCAAGACGGCCGATCTCGCGTTCGACATCGGCAAGAGAGTGCTCATCGCAGTCGCGGACGACGGGGACGACGAGGCCCTTATCTGTGCCGACGGCGATGCCGAGGTCGTAATAGTTCTTGTAGATGATGTCCGTGCCGTCGATTTCAGCGTTGACGGCAGGGATTTCCTTCAGAGCACTAACGCAAGCCTTTACAAAGAAGCCCATGAAGCCAAGCTTCACTCCGTGCTTCTGATGGAAGCTGTCTTTGTAGTTCTTTCTGAGCGCCATGATCTCCGTCATGTCCACATCGTTGAATGTGGTGAGCATGGCGGCTGTGTCCTGGGCCTCCTTCAGGCGCCGGGCGATGGTCTGGCGCAGGCGCGTCATCCGTACACGTTCTTCGCGCGGCCCCAGTTCGCGAGGGGGGGGGGCGGGGGTCGGCGTTGGCTTGGCAGTCGGTGCAGGGGTCGGGGCTTGATTTACATAGGCCATGGCATCGGCTTTCGTTGCGCGGCCGTCGCGGCCTGTTCCTGGAATGTCGGCCGGGTTCACGTTATTTTCTGCAGCGACACGGCGGACAGATGGGGAGACGGGGCGCTCACCCGTTGCCGCTGGGTCGGCCGCCGGCGTCGGTGCGGTCGGTGTTGGGGCGGCTGTCGCTGCAGCTCCGCTGGAAATACGGGCAATCACTGCGCCAGGTGTGACACTGTCGCCTTCGCCGACAAGCCATTCTGCGATTGTGCCTGAGGCGGAGGCTGGGACTTCCAGGGCGACTTTGTCGGTTTCAATCTCGGCGATGGTTTCGTCGGTTTCAACCACATCACCGATCTGCTTGAGCAATGTGCCCATTGTGCCTTCTGTTACGGACTCGCCCATGGTCGGCACAGCAACGTCGACGAGACCGCCCGCCTGTGCAGGTGCTGGTGTCGGCTCAGGTGCGGGGGCAGGTTCGGCGGGGGCGGCTTGTTCGGGTGCGGTCGCCGCTACGCCATTCGCGCCAGCAAGCTTTGCCAACATTGCACCAATTTCGACGGTGTCACCTTCCTGGGCAACGATTTCGGAGAGTGTGCCGTCTTCCGGGGCCGAGACTTCAACCGAGACTTTGTCGGTTTCAAGTTCCACCAGCACTTCGTCGCGGACAACGGCTTCGCCGGCCGTTTTCAGCCATTTGCCGACGGTCGCTTCGGTGACCGATTCTCCAAGGGTGGGGACTGTTATGTCTGTCATTTGATCAGATCCCATATCTGATGGCGGGTCAGGCCGTTACAAAAATATCGTTCACGGGCTTGTCGCCGAGGGCAAGCTCCAGGAATTCGTTCAGCTCTTCAGTGTGTTTCGAGAGAAGGCCGGTGGCGGTGGCGGCGGATGGATCACGTCCGGCATAATTGGGGCGCGGGTTCTTGTGGCCGACGCGGGCCGCGCACCATTCGATCTCGTCGCGAATAAAGGCCCAACCGCCCATATTGCGCGGCTCTTCCTGGCACCAAACAAGCTCGGTATCAGGGAAACGCTTCAGCTCCGTCATCAGGGCTTTGCGCGGCACGGGATAAAACTGTTCGAGGCGGAGCAGATAAACATCGTCGACGCCGCGCGCCTCGCGTTCCTCGAAAAGATCATAGTAGACTTTGCCGGAACAGAGCACGACGCGTCGAATGTTCTTGTCATCGACCAGCTTGACCTCGCCTTCACGGCCGGGCGTTTCTGCGTCGTCCCACAGTACCCGGTGGAAAGAAGATTTCGTGTCGATGTCCTCAAGCGCAGAGGTGGCGAGCTTATGCCTCAGCAACGATTTCGGCGTCATGATAACAAGCGGTTTGCGGAACTCGCGGTGGATCTGGCGCCTGAGTGCATGGAAGTAGTTCGCCGGCGTGGTGAGATTGCACACCTGCATATTGTCCTCAGCACACATTTGCAGAAAGCGTTCAAGCCGGGCGGAGGAATGCTCTGGTCCCTGGCCTTCATAGCCGTGGGGGAGAAGGATCACGAGGCCTGACATGCGCAGCCATTTCCGCTCCGCAGAGGAGATAAACTGGTCGAAAAAGACCTGGGCACCATTGGCGAAATCCCCGAACTGGGCTTCCCAAAGTGTCAGTGTTTTCGGATCGGCGAGCGAGTAGCCATATTCGAAGCCAAGGACGGCTTCTTCTGATAAGAGGCTGTCGATCACCTCATAGTTCGCCTGCCCCTCATTGATATTGTTCAGGGGGGTGAAGCGCTTGCCCGTCTCCTGGTCGACAAAATGGGAGTGGCGCTGGGAGAATGTGCCGCGTCCGCAATCCTGTCCGGAGAGGCGAACCGGGAAGCCTTCATCGAGCAAAGTTGCAAAGGCCAAGTGTTCTGCCGTTGCCCAATCCAATCCTGCGCCGGTTGAAATGGCATTGGCGCGCGCGTCGATGACCCGTTTCAGAGTGCGGTGAATGTTCACGTCATCAGGCACGGTGGTCAGCTGTTTGCCGAGCGCCTTCAAGCGCTTGCGACCTACTCCGGTTTTGCCGCGGCGGTCGTCGTCCTCGGGCAGGCGGAAACCTTTCCATTCCCCGTCGAGCCAGTCGGCCTCGCTTATGTTGAGGGTCTTGCCATCTTCAAAAGCCTTGTCGAGCAGGGCTTCAAATTTGGCGACTTCGGTTTTGACATCGGCGTCGGTGATAAGACCTTCGGCAATAAGGCGTTTGGCATAGATGTCCCGCGTCGACGGGTGGCCTTTGATTTTCTTGTACATCACCGGCTGAGTGAACATCGGCTCGTCGCCTTCATTGTGTCCGAAGCGGCGATAGCAGAACATGTCTATGACGACGTCTTTACCGAATTTTTGGCGGTATTCCGTTGCGATTTTCGCCGCATAGGTGACAGCTTCCGGATCATCGCCATTCACATGGAAGATCGGAGCCTGGACCATCAATGCAACATCAGAGGGATAGGGTGATGAGCGCGAATACATCGGGCTCGTCGTGAAGCCGATCTGATTGTTGATGATAAAGTGGATCGTGCCGCCTGTGCGGTAGCCTTGGAGGCCAGAGAGGGCAAAGCATTCGGCAACGACGCCCTGGCCGGCAAAAGCTGCATCGCCGTGGAGGAGAAGGGGCATAATTTCTGCCCGCCGTCCGGCTCCATCTGTGTCACGTTTCAGTATGGCCTGTTTCGACCGCGCCTTGCCGAGCACGACGGGATCGACGGCTTCTAGATGCGATGGGTTGGCGTTCATCGAGAGATGAACCTCATTGCCGTCAAATTCGCGATCTGACGATGCCCCCAGATGATATTTCACATCTCCCGAGCCGAATTCACCGGCACCCTGCGTTGAGCCACCTTGAAATTCGTGGAAGATTTTCTCGTAACTCTTGCCCATCACCGCGCCGAGCATATTGAGCCGGCCGCGGTGGGGCATGCCGATAATGATCTCTTTGACGCCGAGCGCGCCGCCGCGTTTGATGATCTGTTCGAGTGCTGGGACAGCCGCTTCGCCGCCGTCGAGGCCAAAGCGCTTGGTGCCTGGATACCGCTTGTGAAGGAACCGCTCGAAGCTTTCGGCTTCGATCAGTTTGGAGAGGATTGCCTTCTTGCCCTCCGGGGTGAAAGCGACGCCTTTGTCTGGGCCTTCAATGCGTTCCTGCAGCCAGGATTTCTCTTCCGGATTAGAGATGTGCATGAACTCGATGCCGAGCGTCGTGCAATAGGTTCGCTTCAAGATGTCCAGCATCTGGCGCGGGGTGGCTGTGTCGAGCCCTAGATACCCATCAATAAAGATGGGGCGATCCATTGCTTCCCCGGTAAAGCCATAACTTGATGGGTTGAGTTCTGGTTGGGCATCAAAGTCTGACAGACCAAGTGGATCGAGCGTTGCAGCAAGGTGGCCTCGCATCCGATAGGCTCTGATCATCATCAGGGCACGGATTGAATCTTTTACCGCCTGAGCAACATCAGCGTCTGATGCGGTTGGCTTTGCAGTCTTTATTTTCTTTTCGAGCCGAGGTTCCAGAACTGTCCAATTGCCATCGAACGCGGCGACCTCGTCTTTATTGTCCGGTTCCGGCCAGTTCTCCCGCTTCCAGCTTGCTCCTTCGGCATTGCGGGTTGCGTCGGTGCTGTCATCGGCAAGGGTTTGGAAGAACTCTCGCCAACTTTCGGGCACAGAGGACGGATCCTTGGCATAGGCCGCCTGCATTTGTTCAATCCAAACCGCGTTGCCGCCATACAGGAAAGCCGTATCCAGGAGAGCTGCATTCTGGGCGCCGCGAGCGCCATTGGGCGGGGTTCCGTCATCTGCCATTGCGATACCTTTTTGGGAGCCTTTTCTCGTTACCGCGACCTCTAACGCTTTATCATGATCAGCAGGAATGCCTAACCGATCATGATAAAAATAACGTGCGGCAGATCCTTAGCCTTTGAGCACCTCCACAAGTGTTGTTCCGAGACGGGCCGGGCTCGGGCTGACACGAATGCCTGCTGCTTCCATTGCTGCGATCTTGTCCTCTGCACCGCCCTGTCCGCCGGAAACAATTGCTCCCGCGTGACCCATGGTGCGCCCCGGAGGGGCTGTGCGTCCGGCGATGAAGCCGACCATCGGCTTGGACCGGCCCTTGGCGGCTTCGTCTTTTATGAATTGTGCGGCTTCTTCTTCGGCTGACCCGCCGATTTCACCGATCATGATGATCTGCTTGGTCTCATCGTCGGCCAAGAACATTTCTAACATGTCGATAAACTCTGTGCCCTTCACCGGATCACCGCCAATGCCGACCGCGGTGGTTTGGCCAAGGCCAACCTGCGAGGTTTGATACACCGCTTCATAGGTCAGTGTGCCGGAGCGGGAGACGACGCCGACTGAGCCCTTTTTGAAGATGGAGCCTGGCATGATCCCGATTTTGCACTCATCGGGGGTCAGGACGCCTGGACAATTTGGGCCGATGAGGCGGGAGTTGGAGGCGTCGAGTTTCGCTTTGACGCGAACCATATCGAGGACGGGGACACCTTCCGTGATGCAGATGATCAGTGGGATTTCGGCGTCGATGGCCTCTTCGATGGCGGCGGCTGCGCCAACGGGGGGGACATAGATGACCGAGGCATCCGCGCCGGTGGCTTCCTTCGCCTCTGCCACGGTCGTGAAGATTGGTAGGTTTGCCGCCGCGTCGAGGCCGCTTGTCCACGTTTCGCCGCCCTTTTTCGGGTGTGTGCCGGCGACCATCTTGGTGGCCCCATAGGCAAGGGCCTGTTCGGTGTGAAATGTTCCCGTCTTGCCGGTCAGGCCCTGGACGATGACTTTGGTATTTTGGTCGATAAGGATGGACATGTTTCTTTAGGCCTTCACTGCGGCAACGATTTTCTGGGCGGCGTCGTCGAGGTCGTCTGCAGCGATGACGTTGAGCCCGCTTTCAGCAATGATCTTCTTGCCGAGTTCGACATTGGTGCCTTCGAGGCGGACAACCAGCGGCACGGCGAGATTGGTTTCTTTGACGGCCGCGATCACGCCCTCGGCAATCACGTCACAGCGCATGATGCCACCAAAGATGTTGACGAGTATGCCTTTGACGTTCGGGTCCTTCATGATGATCTTGAAGGCTGCCGCGACTTTCTCTTTCGATGCGCCGCCGCCGACGTCACAGAAATTCGCTGGCTCTTCGCCATAGAGCTTGATGATGTCCATGGTCGCCATGGCAAGGCCCGCGCCGTTCACCATACAGCCGATGGTGCCGTCGAGGGCGATATAGGCGAGGTCCCACTCGTCGGCTTCGACCTCTTTGGCGTCTTGTTCGGTCTCGTCCCGCAAGGCCTCGATGTCCGGATGGCGGAAGAGAGCGTTGTCATCGAAGGAGACTTTGGCGTCGAGGACGCGGAGGTGACCGTTTTCCATCACAATAAGTGGGTTGATCTCGAGCATCGACATGTCCTTCTCCAGGAAGGCGCGGTGCAGGATCGGGAACAGGTGCATGCCGTCATCCCGCGCGCTGCCTTCGAGCTTCAATGCGTCGCAGAGCCGGGCGGCATCGTCGGCTGTGACCATGCCGTCGACCGTCAAGGTCAGGATCTTGTCAGGGGTGTCGTGGGCGACCTGCTCAATGTCCATGCCGCCTTCGGTCGAGGCGACGAACGCAACTTGGCCGGTGGCGCGATCGACGAGCAGTGACAGGTAAAGCTCGCGATCGATGTCCGCGCCGTCTTCGATGTAGAGACGGTTGACTTGCTTGCCGGTGTCTCCGGTTTGCGCGGTCACGAGCGTGTTTCCGAGCATCGCCTTGGCATGTGCCAACACTTCGTCCTTTGAGAAGGCGAGGCGAACGCCGCCTTTTTCGCCGGCCTCGGCCTCTTTGAATTTGCCTTTGCCACGCCCGCCGGCATGGATCTGAGACTTGACCACCCAAAGCGGACCAGGAAGTGCGTCGACTGCGGACTGCACATCATCGAGTGAGAGAACGGGCACGCCATCGGCAACGGGTGCGCCGAAGGATTTCAGGACGGCCTTGGCCTGATATTCATGGATGTTCATTGTCTGGAAAGGCACCTTTCAACGTGAAAGAAGAGGCTGAAATTGCCTCCCCGAGCTGCTTGCGTCTGGTGCTTATAACACTGGCGAGGCGTGCGGCAACCTGCTGAGTGGCAAGTATAGTACCCAGCCTGCTTAGCTCTGATTTTTATTGAAAAAATATCGAATTATTCCGAAAAAACTGATCAAAAGCCAGGCGATCTCAATTATGATTGATGGGATATTTGGATGAAAAACCAAGGAGACGAGTATTCCCGCCGCTCCGATCCCGTTGATCACCGGAAATGTGAGCGCATCGGGGCTCAAGCGTCCGCTTTGCACACCGGCATATCCGATAAGGATAAGGACGACGCCAATATAGCCAAGGATTTCCGGAAGGCTGAAGCCGATCAATTTTTGAGTGCACTCAAATTTGCGGTCATTTCCCGGACTTTGTTTCCGGCTTTATCTCGCAGCGCCATCTCGATGGTTCCCTGGCTCCAGTCGATCGCGATCTCACCATAATTCTCCTGACTGAAACCGGCCCCAATTTGGCGAGAGTCGACTTCTTCGGTGTCACCGCGGAGGGGGACATTCAGTGATGACGATGTGATTTCGTAGGCGGGATAAGGCAGAGCATTTGCGTCTTCATACAGGAAGGATGCGTGGCGATCTCCAGAGACGAACACCACGCCCTCAGCCCCAATTCGGTCGATCAGATCGAATAGGCGTTGGCGTTCGAGGGGAAGCTTGTCCCAGGCCTCCCATCCATGGGCTGTTGCGAGGACCTGAATTGACGAGACTATAAGACGAAGATCTGCAGGTTTGCGAAGTTCATTGGATAGCCATGTCCACTGATCCCCGCCGAGCATGTCTTGGTGTTCATCGGAAGCCGGTAAGTAGCGTTCCTTTCCGGGTTCGCCCCAGGCATCGGTATATTCAAGATCGGATCTGAAGAAACGCGTGTCGAGCATAATGATCTGAACACGCTGACCTTCCGGGCCAAAGCGGCGCGCGTAATATGTGCCATCCCAATTGCCGACATCCTGACCTTCAAGACCCCAGAAGCGTTCATGGATGCGCTCGGCAAAGCGGCGGAAAGCGAAGTTCCGACCCGCATCGTTTGCGCCATAGTCATGATCATCCCAGGCGACCATCATGGGATGTTGTGCCCGAACGGCTTGGAATTCTTCACGGCTGGCAAGGTCGGTAAACGAATCGCGCAGTTCTGTCAGATCGGCATCATTGTTCGTGTACGCTGGGCCGTCTCGGTCTCCGTAAACATTGTCGCCCATCATGACAAAAAGATCGGCCTCTTCTTCGGCGATGCGGGCGAGGGCCGGGCTCGCTTTTTCTTCGTCATTGCAGGAGCCGATCAGAATGCGCGTTAGAACGGCGTCGCTCGGCGGCAGGGCTTGCCCGGCTGGTGCGACGGGAAGGGCGTCGTCCGAAATCGTGCGATAGTAAGATTCCAGCGCATCATCGGCACTCTGGGGATCAGGGAACAGGGCGCGGGCAAGCGGGCCTTTCGGAACATCCTCACGAATGGTCCCGCATGCGGTAATTGTGAGTAATGCAGCAGCGGACAGGCTGGCGAGTCGTAGACGGTTCATGGGACGCTCCGGCTAGGGGTGATTACCTTAAGGCGTAGCTGACCCGTGTGACAAATCCAATACGTCGAACTTACATTAAATGTGAAAACTGTAAAATTATCTATACGGCTCTTCTGGTCTTTCAAACGGCAAAGAACACGTCCCACATCAGTCTGCCCGGAAGAAACGTGAAGAGTCCGGCGATGGCCATACCGCCGAGGAACAGGCTCGTCATGTTTCTGGCATGTGATTCAACCTTGCGATGGCGGATGGCACTTATCGCCATAGGCAGAGAGATAAGTGTCCAGGCCGACAGGCCGTGAATGACACTCATCTTGTCCCCCCCGATGCCACGTAGGAAGAATGAGCTGGCCGCGGTTGAGGCCATGGCGGCGACCCAAATCCATCCAAATGTCTTGTGTAGGTGACGGCCTTTGGGCGCATTTAACAGGAATAGCCCAATGAAGAATGTGATTATAGCCGAAGCGATATGGAACTGGAGGACGGTGGGGGCCTCCAGCAAGGGGGCCAAGTCGATCCGAAAACGGACACGCGCGTCTGGATACTGGCGAAGGATCATCCAGGATACAAAGATATAGATTACGCCGCTGATGGCCATTGCGGCTCGCCACCGCTGGAGTTGCGGTCGCCGCTTGGGTCTTGGGCCGGCATTATTGTTCGCGCTTTCGATCGTCATCATGCTGCTCCGGTGGAGGACGGTGTGACACCAGGGTTGCGCGGTGCCGGTGTGTGCGCGAGTTCAATTGCGCTGAATGGCTGGAATCCTTCGCGAAATGCAGTCAATGTCTTTCGCGATGCGCGAATGGGAGAGGAGTGATCCGTGTCGGACTGGCTAAGACGAGGATTGAGGGGATCTGTTGTTTTGGTCGGAGCAGCGCTTCTGTTCAGCTGGTTCGGGGTCTACGACACATATCGCTTGGATTTTGTGCCACGTTTTGGATTCTGGATGCTGACGATGGTCGTCGGTGGAACGTCTGCTGCGGTTGTGGCCCCTTGGGTCATGAACGGGCCGGCGCGCGATTTGCCCCATTGGTTGAGAGGGATTGTGGTGGCGGCGCTCGTCTCAATTCCGATCACAGCTGTCCTGTTGCTGATCAATGATGGACCGCTGTCGATCCGTGTCGCGATTATCCAATTCGGATATGTTTTCGTGGTTTCTGTCGTGGTGACGTCGGTCATGTGGTATTTCCAGGAGGCTGGCGATGTGGACGCGGATGATGCCAAGACCACGCCGGATCCTGTTGTCCGTTTTCTGGAACGATTGCCCGTGAAGTACCGATCCGCGGAACTTTACGCTGTATCGGCTGAGGATCATTATCTACGAGTCCATACGAGCCTCGGGGAAGATCTCATTCTGATGCGTTTCAGCGATGCCATGAAAGAGCTCGAAGGTGCAGCGGGCCTGCAAACACATCGCTCATGGTGGGTTGCCAAGACGGGAGTTGCGGACAGTCGGCGCGATGCTGGCAAGCTTGTTCTTGTTTTGAAATCTGGCGGCGAGGCGTCGGTCTCAAGAACCTATTCAGGCGCGGTCAAGGAAGCCGGACTGGTTTGAGCGTTTAGGCTGAATTTTCCAGTTTCAGCTTTCCAATCAGGCTCTCAACGAATTCGATATGATTGCGGAGGCGATAAAGATCGTCCGTATAAGAGAGGGGGACGTCCACTTTGCCAACGTCTTCCTGCAGGCGGTTCAGTTTGGCGACAACAGACTGTCTTTCCGCGTCGGTTGTGGCTGCGCGGCCCTTGGTTTCGAGCTCTCTGATGTCTGAGTACCAGATATAGATGCGGCGGCGCACACGCCAACGATAAATTGGCGGTGCGACGCGGGCCATGGGGATCATAAGTGTTATCAGCGGGATGGCGAGCACCCACGCGCGTTCGAGAAAATTCGCGGTCCCAAAGGAGAACCAGCGCCGAAGGGCGGAAGGCCCCCGCTCGAACCAGCGGAAGGCTTCCCGGGACAAAGGAAGGTCGGTCAGTTTGCCATCGGGGAATGTGCCGGCGGGTATCAGAAGCGAGCCCTCCGAATGGATCGCGTTGGCTGAATCGAGCAGGATCGCTTGAATGGCGGGGTGTGTGTCTCGGCGCGTCACGATTTGTGCAACAGGCGCAATGAGCGGGATGTCGACCTCCGGCAAATTGTCACCAATGTCCAGGACGCCGCGGAGCAGCACGGTTTCAGCGAGCGCCGGCGATCGCCGCGACAGGGCTGAGGCCTGGGGGAAGGGGATGGGGTAAATATCCTCGCGCGCCAACAATTCCCGGATCAGGGGAGAGTCGACCGAGCTGACATAAATCGCGGCATCGATCTCTCCGGAGATCAGGGCGTCGCGTGCCAGCGTTCCTGACAAAGCGAGATTTGAATTGGGGCCCCATCCGTCGCCCCATTCGGCGCGCATCTGGATGGCGAGTGCCCGCGTGCCAGACCCGGGCTGTCCAATCGCCATTCGGGCCGATTTGAGATCCCCAAAGTCTTCGGCCGGGAAGCTGGTTCGGGCAAAGACCCAAAAGGGTTCCAGAAACAGACCACCGAGAGATCGTGCGTTTTCATCAACGTCTGGTTTGGCGAGACCGCCTTGGACAAGGCCCAGATCGGCGTCGCCGTCCCCGACCATACGTAGGTTGTCGACTGATCCCGCCGTTTCAATCAGGTCAACCGTGACACCGCTTTCTCCGAGAATGGCCTGGTAGCGCAAGGCGAAAGCTTCATAAGCCCCTCCGCTCGGGCCAACGGCGAAGGTGATGCGCTTCGGGGGAGCCGGTTCTACGAAACGGAGCGCGATCAGCAGACCAATCAGTGCGATAATGATGAACGGCCAGTAAGCTCGAAGAATTTCGCGCATATCGGTGGGTTCCATCTTTCGGTATCCGCTGTTTCAGGCGCTTTTAGGGTTAATGGGCATTAATATCCAGCTTCGGTCACGTGTCGATCACGAGTGCGTCACAATTGGTTCCTTACTCTTCATTAAGCGAATGCAGATCCTATCTGAACATTCGTTAAGGCAATCGCTAGCATGCAGATTGCATAGACAGAAAAGAGAGCAAGAAGGCACAAAGCCATGGAACACACAAAGCTGACATCGCGTATATTAACCCTTGTTGTTGTGAATGCGTTTGCTGTGGCCATGCTCTATCTAGCTGCTGGATCGCAGCCGCCGCTGTTCGGATAATCAGGCTGAATTACGCCTTATGATAAGGTGTGCCAGCGAGGATTGTTGCGGCCCGATAGAGTTGTTCAGCGAGCATCGCGCGCACCAGCATATGGGGCCAAGTCTGCGGACCGAAGGCAATCGTTTCCCGGCAGGTGGTTCGCACTGCGTCTGAAATCCCCTCTGCCCCACCGATAATAAAGACAAGTTGCCGGCTCCCCTGGTCGCGCAAATCGCGGATGCGATTGGCCAGGGCCATCGAGGTCATAGCGGTGCCGCGCTCATCCAGGCAGATGGCGTGGCAACTGTTTGTCAGTTTGGAAAGGAGGCGCTCGCCTTCACGAGACTTGCCGCCGCCTGATTTGACGACCGTCTGGTCAATGCCGGACAGCCCCAAATTGCTGGCAGTTCTGCCAAATCGCCGGCAATACTCGTCGACGAGCGTTTGTTCAGGCCCCGATTTCTGTCCGCCGACGGCGAGAATTGAGACATTCACGCTGCGGGCTTAGGACGATTTGGCAATATGTCCGGAGCCTTCGCCTCCCCAAATGCGCTCCAGATTGTAAAAACTGCGTACTTCCGGGCGGAAGAGATGGACAACAATATCGCCGGTGTCGATCAGAACCCAATCGGCATTGGGCAGGCCTTCAACACGGACCCGCCCCAGACCTTCCTCTTTGAGGCGACGGGTCAAGTGATCCGCCAATGCTGAAACATGGCGCTGAGATCGCCCCGAGGCGATAATCATGTGATCGGCTATGGAAGATTTACCCTCAAGATCGATCAGCGTCAGCTCTTCAGCTTTGTCGTCTTCCAGGGTCTCGATAATGGCAGACAAGCGAGCCTCAACAGAATCAGTACTCGCAGATGTCGCCCGTTCAATGGTCGTGGACAGGGTTGGATGCCTTTCAACGTGTCT
Source organism: Pseudomonadota bacterium (assembly GCA_039817885.1). Lineage (GTDB taxonomy): Bacteria > Pseudomonadota > Alphaproteobacteria > Caulobacterales > Hyphomonadaceae > CALLCD01. The sequence continues at coordinate 22,735 of JBCBUY010000017.1, forward strand.
ACAATGATAGGGAATCTAGCACAGGCTTTGCCGCTCAGCCAGCTGAATATCACAATTGATTATTCCAACGAGGCTTATGGCTGTGGGCTCTGACCCTCCTGGAGGTAGACCCTCCGAGGTAGTATTGCCGGTTTTTTGTGCACGTTGCAGGAATGACCGGCACATTTATCAAAAATGACAGCGTTATCTTGGCGGGTTTTGGCAGGTGCGCTGTGGTCAACGCAGCAATTTGATTCTCTAGTCCCTCGATTGATTTGCGCGGCATGCGGATTGCTTAGCTGCTGATCAAAGCAATAGTGTTTAAGACGAGTAGAAAACCGGGGATGTGGATATGGCCGAACAAGCATCGGGGCTTAGCGATCTTGGCGTCACTCCAAAACGTATACTGAAAAATCTGAACGAGACGCGACTTTACGAGCGGGCGGTTGCTCATGGTGAGGGCGAGATCGCCAAAGGTGGTTCGCTTTTGGTGAAAACCGGCCTTCACACGGGTCGTTCTGCCAAAGACAAATTTACGGTGCGCGATGCGACGACCGAAAACACGGTCTGGTGGGATAATAACGCGTCTATGACGCCCGCCCATTTCGATGCCTTGTGGGACGATTTTCGCAGCCATCTCGGAGACAAGGATCTATACGTACAGGAGCTTTTTGGCGGTGCGGATCCAGCGCATCGGTTGCCTGTCCGTGTTGTGACGGAGTTCGCATGGCATTCGCTGTTCATCCGTCATTTGCTGCGTGTTCCAACACAGGAGGATTATGCCACCTTCAAGGAAGAGTTCACGATCATCAACGCGCCGTCGTTTAGAGCAGACCCGGCCCGGCATGGCACACGATCAGAAACGGTTATCGCTTTGAACCTCCAGAAGAAGCTCGTTCTTATTGGTGGGACCTCCTATGCGGGGGAGACGAAGAAGTCCGTCTTTACGATCCTCAACTACCTTCTTCCCGAGAAGGGGGTCATGCCGATGCATTGTTCGGTGAATTGTGGCGGCAATGATGACGCGGCAATCTTCTTCGGTTTGTCTGGAACGGGGAAAACGACACTGTCGGCGGATGCGAGCCGAACGCTTGTGGGCGATGATGAGCATGGTTGGTCTGACAATGGCTTGTTTAATTTCGAGGGCGGTTGCTACGCTAAAATGATCAATCTCTCGGCGGAGAACGAGCCAGAGATTTACGCAACAACGTCGCAATGGGGCACGGTTCTCGAAAATGTTGTGATGGACCCGGAGACACGGGAGCTCGATTTTGCGGACAATTCGCTCGCTGAGAATTCACGCGGAGCTTATCCGATTTCTGCGATCGAGAATGCGTCGGAAACGGGAATGTGCGGTCAGCCCAAGAATCTGATTATGCTGACGTGTGACGCGTATGGTGTGTTGCCGCCAATTGCGAAGCTGACACCTGCCGAAGCGATGTATCACTTTCTGTCTGGATATACGGCAAAGGTTGCCGGTACCGAGAAGGGCGTTACCGAACCGACGGCGACATTTTCAACCTGCTTTGGTGGCCCCTTCATGCCGCGCCATCCGTCCGAGTACGGCAATCTCCTTCGTGAACTCATCGCCAAGCATGACGTTACCTGTTGGCTCGTCTCTACCGGATGGACAGGTGGACCCCATGGCATTGGTCATAGGATGCCGATCAAGGCCACACGCACATTGTTGAACGCTGCCCTCGATGGATCGCTTCAGCGTGCCGAATTCCGAAAGGATGAGACGTTCGGCTTCGAAGTTCCAAAGGTTTTGGACGGTGTCGACGCCTCCGTTCTGTGTCCGAGAGACACATGGGCAGACAAATCGGCTTATGATGCTCAGGCTGCAAAGCTTGCGGAGATGTTTGCGGCCAATTTTGCTCAGTATGAGGCCCATGTGGACGAGGATGTGCGCGCCGCTGGTCCACGTGTTCGCGCGCTCGCCGACGCCTAATTGGGTCAGGATAAGACACGGCTTTCCTTAAGTTCGGCGCTTTATGCGGGGGGCGGCCGCCCCAAGCGGCAGGGGTCTCGGAGCCGTAGCTCATGTTGAGGGATCAATTTGAGACGACGAGCTGGGGAGATCATTTAAGGGAGGCGTTGAACGCGTCATCCTTCGGTGATCTGGAGAGCGCATTATCGCGGCGGATACAAGCCGGCGCGGTGATTTATCCGGATGGATCAAATATTTTTAGCGCTTTCGATCTGACGCGTTTTGAAGATGTAAAGATCGTGATCCTTGGACAGGATCCTTATCATGGGCCCGGCCAGGCTATGGGCCTTGCTTTTTCTGTGCCTGGCGAGGTGCGTGTCCCACCATCTCTCAAAAACATCTTCAAAGAGATCGAGGCGGATATTGGCGGCCTCACGCTTCAAGATGGCGACCTGACGCCCTGGGCGCGTCAGGGTGTGTTTCTTCTCAACACGTCCCTCACCGTGGAGCAGGGCCAAGCCGGAGCACATGCAAAGCTTGGGTGGACGCCGTTCACCGATGCGACGGTCGCTGCGCTGTCGGCTGGGCGTGAGAATCTGGTCTTTATGTTATGGGGTGCGCATGCGCAAAAGAAGCAAGCGCTTATCGATGCCGACAAGCACCTCGTCCTGACGGCCGTGCATCCGTCGCCCTTGTCTGCACATCGTGGGTTTTTGGGGTGTAGGCACTTTTCAAAGGCCAATGACTGGCTCGTGTCAAAAGGCGTTCAGCCAATCGTCTGGTGACGCGTTGAATGCCTCCGTCACGTATTCCTCCGAACAGGGTTGGCAGATTGTTTGACCCTGCCAGGAGAATTGGCTTGATCCGGGAAGCGGAACACGTCCTAAGAGTGTTGCGCCGATACATGCTATGTCAGAAAAGCTTGTCCGCCTATGAAACGCCTCATCCTGATGCGCCATGCGAAGACCGAGCCTTGGTTCCAGGGGACGGACGACGAGTCGCGGGCGCTGATCGCGCGAGGACATACCGATGCTGCGTTAATTGCCGACGTTCTTCAAGATATGGACTGGCGGCCAGACCTTACCGTGTTGTCGCCGGCCCGCCGGACCCGGGAAACCTGGACCGCCATGCAGGACCAGTTCCCGAGCGCAGACAAGAAAATCGTGGAGGCCTTGTACCTCGTCGGCACGCGAGGGCTGGCTGACATTGTCCGTGATCATGATTTTGCGGGCACATTGATGGTTATTGGTCACAATCCCGGCATCCATGATTTTGCATGCCAGATTGTGGCCGAGGCTGGGACCGCGAGCCGCCCCGCGGCGCTTACCCTTTCGCAGAAGATGCCGACCGGAGCGGTTGCTTTGTTCGAAGCGCAGAGTGAACGCCCTTTCAATGCGGAGGCGTTTCGTCTGATCGATTTTGTTCGGCCGAAAACGCTTCGTCCAGAAATGTAATAAAAAGAAGCCCCCGGCGAGATACCGAGGGCTTTCAAGGTGAACCGGTGTCTTGGGAGCCGGTTTGTGTGTTCGTTGGCCTAGCCGCGGCGTTCCTTGTGGACGCGGTTTAGCTCTGGCTGATCGATTTGGTCGACAGCGTCAGCAAGTGCGTCGTCAACACAGTCTTCGTTGATGGACCTCTCGCTGATTGACCGCGGGTAGGGTTTTGGGGCGCATTCTGTCTCGATCATTGCTTCGAGCTCATTATAGGTTGCTTCAGCGCCTTCTTCGGTGGCGACTTCCGCCGGCGTGTAGGTGAACTCGACTTCGAAACGGTCGGTTGCGAAGGCGGCCGGCGACAGAGCGAAGCTTGCGATGGCGATGGTTGCGATTGCTGTTTTCATAAGTTTGTTCCTTCCTGACTTGAGTGGTGGTTCTGGGAGTAGGCTAGTGGACGCTTCTACGTGCCCGCCGTTTGCGGCGGCGGGTGAGCAGACCCTTCAGACCGGAAGGAGACTGATCGTTAGCCGCGTCCAAACCGACAGCGAGCTTGCTGCCAGACATTTGGTGCGGGACCTTCCCTGGCTGCACAGCTTCAATCCGTGCGGTGGTTGTTTCGCGTTTGAGCGGGCGCATTTTTGCAGATCCTTTGCATCATTTGGTTTTAATCTTGCCGACAGTTTGGTGTCTCCCCGCCGACCCGATGAACATATGATCATTCTTATTGTTTTTCAATAATAATTATACGAAAAAAAATAAATATGAGCAAAATCAAGGTCCTGCTTCTTATCGAATAGCAATATGTCACTTTATTGAATAGCAATATGAAGAAGTCTTCATGCTTTGAGACAAGATTCGGGTCATCAGCTGCTCGCTCCTGGGGCGAATTCCGTCAATCCCTTGCGGCTTCGTCTTGACGCTGCCAGAGACCCGCCATGGATTTCCTGGCGGATTATTGGGGACTGTTGGCCGCCCTCGGCGCTGTGGGACTGTTTGCTGGTCTCGTTGCCGGATTGTTCGGGATTGGCGGCGGAGCCGTTATCGTGCCGGTCTTGTTCTTTCTGTTTGATAGCCTCGGTTTCGGCGAGCGAGCGATGCATGTTGCCGTTGGAACGTCCCTCGCCACAATTATTGCAACCTCTGCGCGGTCGGTGGCCGCGCACAATCAGAGGGGGGCCGTTGACTGGGAGGTGCTGAAAGGCTGGGGACCTTGGATTATGGTCGGGGCTGTCTGCGGTATGACTGCGTCCGCGTATATTAGTGGCCGCGGGCTGACCGTTCTGTTTGGGCTGGTGGCACTGATTGTCGCGCTGCAGTTCTTCTTCGGGCGACCGGACTGGCGCGTATTCGAGGATATGGTGACGGGGCTTCTGCGGGGTGTGCTTGCCGTCTCAATGGGCGCATTGTCAGCGCTAATGGGCATTGGCGGCGGCACATTCGGGGTGACGCTTATGACCATAAGCGGACGATCGATCCATCAAGCTGTCGGAACGGCTGCAGGATTTGGCGTCGCAATTGGCCTGCCGGGCGCGTTTGCTGCTGTTTTTGCTGGCTGGGGTCGGGACGGACTTCCGCCCGCTTCATTCGGGTATGTGAACCTGCCGGCCTTCTTTCTGATCGCAAGCCTCACGGTCGCCATGGCACCTGTTGGCGCGCGCCTCGCTCATAATCTCGATGGCACGCGGCTTAAACGCCTGTTTGGGATATTGTTGGCGATTGTTGCGATCCGAATGATTGCGGTCGCTATTTCCGGATGATCAGCGTGTCGCCTTTGAACTCATAGGAATAAAGCTCCCCAAGGAAGCTCATGCCGAGGAGTGAATGGTCGAGCAAGCCGTCCTGCAGGACCATGGCTTCGACGTTTTCGATTTCAACATTTCCGATCCTAATGGAGTCGAGCATAACGGAGGCTCCAAAAGTCTCACCATTTGCCGTGCGGATTGACCATCGGAAGTCCAACTCCTTCGGTTTCAAGCGCAAGCGCTGGGCGTCGCGGTAGGTCAGGGCAACAATGCTGGCTCCGGTATCGACCAGAAACTTTACACTTGTTCCTTCGACACTGGCATTGGTCCAGTATTGCCCGTTGTCCTCGCGGGATATGTAGGCGGCATCTGGAGCCAATTGGCGTTTGGGTTCCGGGGTAGACGTGGTCGCGACAACGTTCACGCGCGCGTCTGGTGCCGCTGAACTGTCTTTCGATGTGCCGAGGAGTGCGCCGACCAAAGCAGAAATCAGCATTGCAGAGATGAGCATTGCGGTGAAGTTGGACATGTCTCAGTCCACCGGTCCTAGTTTGCCGAGGGCTTTCAACTGGTTCATCCGGTCGGGCAGGTCTTCCATGACATCTGCGCGCCCGTTTTCTCCGATGTTTATCCAATTGCCTATCTCAGACATCGTTCGCCCGCATCCAAGACACCATCCCGTCGAAGCGTCGACGGCACAAACTTTGATACAGGGGCTGGTAATGGCCTTCGGAGGCATAAATTTGTTCTCTTCTAAGACTGGCAAACCGAACATTAACTTATACAAACGCCATTACTTATAAGACTGGTATAGTAAATGTCTTTTTCGACTTTCTAAAACCTGAGGCGTGATTTTGACAGATTCCGCTAACACAGTCTCTCCTTTCGAGGACGCCCGAGCCCTGGCGCGGCAGCCCGTGGAGCCTGATGAGGCCTCTGCGGAGAAGGTACGTGAACGCCTGCTTGAAATGGGCCGCCAGGCCGATTTTGGCCGTATGGGAGAGGCCGCTGAATGGCTTGCCCGATGGCAGAAGCGTTATCCGCCCCGTGTGGAAAATGCGACCCTGGCCATATTTGCCGGCTCGCATGGTCTGGCGCAGCAAGGGGTTTCGCTTTCAAGTGATGACAGCACACGTGCCCATGTTGACGCGTTGACCTCTGGCAGGGCTCCTCTGTCTGCCATTGCGACCCAAAACCAGGTCAATATTCAGGTGATGGAACTCGCCTTGGATGTCCCAACCCAGAACATTGCGGAAGGACCGGCAATGTCCGAGCGCGATTGTGCTGCGACCATTGCCTATGGGTTTGAAGCCCTCGCCAACAAGCCGGACGTTTTGGCCCTGGGGGTCTCTGGTGCGGGCATTGGGACAGCAGCAGCTGCGGTTGCTTATGCTCTTTATGGCGGGAGCGCGGATTACTGGGTGCGCCCTGGGCCTGGCACACCCGCAGAAATGACGCGGGCTCGTTCTGAAATTGTCGAGGCTGCCGTGGTGCGTCACCGCGGGCACTTTACGGACCCTTTAGATGCACTGGCGTGTCTTGGCGGGCGTGAGCTTGCCGCCTGCGTTGGGGCGATTATCGCTGCACGGTTACAGGGGGTGCCCGTTGTTCTTGATGGATTTGCAACAACCATCGCCGCCGGTGTCGTTCATGCTATTAACCCGCAAGCGCTGGCCCATGTTGCCGCCGCCCATGCGACGCGGCGCCCAGCTCATGAAGCGGCTCTGGAACGGGTCGACCTCAGGCCTTTGCTTGACCTGGAGTACCAGACCGGCGGGGGGCTCGGATCGGCAACGGCGATTGGTCTTCTACGAACAGCATGCGCGCCGTTTGTGGCGCAACAGTCGGACTAGATCTGAAAATGATGGTTGCGACGTTACGTCAGCTGCAACTTGCCGCAAAGTAATGCCTATGCGTTAGCGCCTATTAGCGGTACATGTTGAGAAAATCAGGGAGCTACAACCATGAATTTGGAGTTCACGCCGGAAGAGACAGCGTTTCGTGAAGAGGTTCGCGCCTTCATTACGGCGAATTACCCGCAAGACCTTAAAGGTCTTGGTGGACGAGAAGATCTGAAAAAAGAAGAGTTTCTCGCCTGGCACAAGATTCTCCATAAAAACGGTTGGGTCGCGCCTGCGTGGCCAAAAGAATATGGCGGAACGGGCTGGACGGCCACACAGCGCTATATCTGGTCTGAAGAGAATGCTCGCGTGGATGCGATCATGCCGCTTCCCTTTGGTGTCTCGATGGTCGGTCCGGTCATCTATACATTCGGATCCGATGCTCAAAAGGAACGTTTCCTTCCGCGCATTCTGTCTGGTGAGGATTGGTGGTGTCAGGGATACTCAGAACCCGGCTCGGGGTCCGACTTGGCAAGCCTGAAGACAACGGCTGTTCGCGATGGTGACCATTATGTCCTTAATGGACAGAAGACGTGGACCACGCTTGCTCAGCATGCGGACTGGGGTTTCTTCCTTTGCCGGACGGATCCAGACGCCGCCAAACCCCAAGAAGGCATCAGCTTTATCTTGGTTGATATGAACACGCCCGGCATTGAGGTGCGGCCGATCATTACGATTGATGGCAATCACGAGGTGAACGAGACTTGGCTCACAGATGTCCGCGTGCCCGTGGAGAACCTGGTTGGCGTTGAGAACCAGGGCTGGACGTATGCGAAATTCCTTCTGGCCCATGAACGCTCCGGCATTGCAGGTGTGGCGCGGTCCAAGCGCGGTATTGAAAAACTCCGCGAGATCGCTTCGACGGAGTTGCTTGACGGCGATCCGCTGATTTCGGACCAGGATTTCGCCCGGAAGATCTCTCAGCTGGAGATCGATCTGACGGCGCTTGAATTCACCGAGTTGCGGACGCTGGCGGGGGAAGCTCAGGGCAAGGGTCCTGGTCCTGAAAGTTCGATTCTTAAGATCAAGGGCACAGAGATTCAGCAGCGCATCACGGAGCTGGTTCTAGAAGCTGCTGGCAATTACGGACATCCCTATCATCGCGGTCTTGTCGATGAAGGTGACAACAAGTTCGAGATCGGCCCGGACTATGCTGGCGCGTCGGCACCGACATATTTCAATATGCGCAAGACATCGATATATGGCGGATCGAACGAGATCCAGCGCAATATTATTGCGAAGATGATCCTGGGTCTCTGACATATTTTCGGGGTTAGGGCAGGGACTTCAAATGCGGCTGGCGTTTTTGGTTATGGGGCTTCTCGCTTCTGCAGTACCCATTGGTGCTGCGCAGGAAAACTATGCGCCGCCGCCGGTTGGCACCCAAGTCACATGGGTGACGGAAACGGCCGAGGGGCGCACCACCCGGGTCAGTGAAATCGTCGCTTCGGGACCGGATTTTGCAATACATCTCTATGATCTTGGCTGGGACATCAATAATCCCACGAGCTATTTTGCGGAGTTTTCCGGGCTGCATATTGCAAGCTGTGCTCTGCCCATGCCCGCTCAAGAGCATCGCAGAAGCCTGCGCGAGTTTTGGCCTCTGATCACGGGTCAGGCCTTGGACCTCGATGACCAGGATCGTTCGACCTATGTCGTCGGGCCCATGCAGGAACACACGGTTTCCCAGCAGGGTGGCTCGCATCCGACCCTTACCGTTACGTCCTATGTTGGGGAGGTGCGGACCGACAAAGTTCTGTCGCTGGATCTGCACACGCCTGTCTCGTTCAATTTGCAGGATGGTTCAGACGAGCGCGCCATCGAAATCTTCCAAGGGGCGGTTCAGCGAACAGACCAGATCGAACGGTCTGTCCTCGGTAGCTGTGCCGCATTGTTAGATGAGGTGCTCGTCCAATAGTGTCTAAGGAACGCCGCGTAAGCCATTGCGCAATACGGCTTTTGGATTAAGACGGAAGAGATTTATAAGGTCGCAAGGCCAAGCAATATTTGAAGGGAACGGCCAAAGATGGATTTCAATTTCACAGACGAGCAGACAATGATCCGTGATCAGATTAGTCGTCTGGTCCGTGAGCAGTATGACTTTGATACCCGCCGCGAGGTGGTCACCTCCAACACCGGTTGGCGGGAAGAGATCTGGGCGCAGTTCGCTGAGCTGGGTCTTTTGATGGCCCCCTTCAGTGAAGAGGATGGAGGACTAGGCGGCGGACCGATCGATGCCATGGTGGTGATGGAGGAGTTCGGTAAAGGGCTTGTCGTGGAGCCATATCTGCCCAGCGTCGTTTGCGGTGGTGGTATCCTGCGTGCGGCCGGTAGCTCTGCCCAGAAGGAGAACCATCTGGCGGGCATTATGGATGGCAGTCAGATTTTTGCGTTCGCCTATGCAGAGCCGCGCGGCCGGTACAATCTCGCTGATCTTGAAACGACAGCCAAGGCTGATGGTGGCGGATATGTTCTGAACGGACATAAGGCGGTGGTGATCGGTGCCCCGTGGGCGACACATTTTGTGGTGACGGCTCGGACATCGGGCGGCCGGCGTGATGCGGACGGTGTGTCTGTCTTTGTCGTCGAAAAGACGGCAGATGGCGTATCGACCCGGGACTATCCGACGGTGGACGGTCGGCGCGCGTCCGAGGTCTATTTTGAAAATGTATCGCTTGGCGCGGACGCGCTGATCGGCGAGGCTGACAACGGACTGCCGCTGGTAGAACAGGTCGTCGACGAGGCGACTGCAGCGCTTTGCGCGGAAGCCTGCGGTGTTATGGGTGTCGCCCATACGATGACGGTTGAGTATTCCCGGCAACGCAAGCAGTTCGGCACGCCGATCGGTAAGTTCCAGGTTCTGCAACACCGCATGGTCGACATGTTCATGGAGCATCAACAGTCGATTTCCATGACTTATATGGCGACGCTGAAGCTCGGCGAAGATGCGGTTGAGCGCAAGAAAGCGGTGTCGGCCGCGAAGGTGAAAATCGGACAGGCGGGCCGGGTTATTGGTCAGGACGCTGTGCAGATTCACGGTGGTATGGGGGTCACTGACGAACTCGCTGTTGGTCACTATTTCAAACGACTGACGATGATCGATACCGAGTTCGGCAATGTCGATCACCATATGAAGCGATATACAGCGCTGTCGGCCGTGGATTTGGCAGCGGCTGCCGAATAGGCCCATAGCAAGGAGGGCGACAAATGAGCATTCGTCCCCTCTTTGCCACACTCGCGCTTGTTGGAACGGGGCTGGCAAGCGTCCCATATGGCCTGGCTCAAACTGATGCGGAGGATGCCGGTCCGATCATTGAACCGTGCGCTCAGCCCATTTATCGGGAGTTCGACTTTTGGGTCGGCACATGGGACGTCACCAATAGAGATGGTGTGCTTCAAGGGCGCAATATCATCACGCGTGAGGAGCAGGGCTGTCTCGTCTTAGAGCGCTGGACCTCCGCAACCGGGGGCACAGGGCAAAGCTATAATTCTGTTGATCCGGTATCGGGGCTTTGGCGGCAGGTCTGGGTCAGCGCTGCTGCGAACATTGATTATTCAGGGGGGCGAACGGCTGCCGGCGGCATACGGCTGGAAGGTGAGATCACCTATCGCAATGGCACGAAATTTCCGTTTCGAGGGGAGTGGATTCCGGAGGCGGACGGCACTGTTTTGCAGACTTTTCAGCAGTTCAATCCCGAGACTCGCAATTGGGATCAGTGGTTCACGGGAATTTATACGCGTGTAGAGGATGACACGGGCGAATAGGTTTGCCACACCGGCAGCCATCTATCCAATATTGTGGAGGCTGAGCCCATGTCCGATATGATTGTTCTTGAAAAACAGGGACCCATAGCCGTCCTGACGCTAAATCGGCCGGACATGATGAATGCACTCGGCCAGGCCGGCGATGGGACCAAAGTCGCGGCTGCATGTGCTGAAATTGCCGAGGATCATACTATTCGTGCGGCGGTGCTCACCGGTGCTGGCCGGGCATTTTCCGCCGGTGGTGATGTCAAAGCCATGCGCGATCGGACAGGGGCGTTTGCCGGCAGCCCCTATGAGGTGCAGGACGGATATCGCCGCAATATCCACCTGATCGTGCGCAGCCTCTACAATCTGGAAGTGCCACTCATTGCTGCGGTGAATGGTGCTGCTGTTGGTCTCGGCTGCGACGTCGCCTGTATGGCCGACATCCGGATCGCATCGGACAAGGCCCGTTTCGGTGTAACGTTTTTGAAGCTCGGCCTTATTCCTGGTGATGGAGGGGCCTGGCTGCTGCCGCGAATTATTGGGAACGCCAGGGCGGCGGAGCTGTTGTTTACCGGCCGCGTTATCGATGCAGAGACGGCGACCGATTGGGGGCTCGTGTCGCGCGCAGTGCCGGGGGAAACGCTGATGGATGAGGCGATGGCGCTGGCCGAAGAGATCGCGGCCCAGCCGCCCCAATCGCTCCGTATGGCGAAAACGCTTCTGCGCCATGGCCAGACGGCGAGCTATGATACGATTATGGCAATGTCGGCCTCGACCCAGGCCCTTATGCACCATACGGAAGACCATATTGAAGGGGTCAATGCGATCATCGAGAAGCGTGCGGCGACCTTTGAGGGCAAGTAGGTTTCGCCGCGCATTGGCTCTCAAAAATTCGACATATGACACCCACTTTTGGCGCGGTGGGTGTCTTGCGGGGATAGATCGTATCAGGATCGAATGATGTCGGTTGCTGGTGGTGCGTCTTCTACTTGCGGCGCTGCCAGTGTCAGTGCCCACGTCCATCTTCTGCGGGCTGCCGCCTAAACGTATGCGTGATGCTTAGATAGATCGAAAAGATCAGGATGGAGAGCGCCAGGCTGATGGATGTTCTAAAGAGCAATAGAGACGTGCAGAATAGGACAGAGTCGCATTTGTGTGTGACATTGGTCACCGATAAATTAAAAACTTCGATGGCATCGAACAGCGCTCCTTTGAGCGCCTGGTCATAGGAGAACATCATCAGATCGGTCGTCGTGATGTCACCATCTGAAACAAATGACCGCGATAGAAATTCGCTGTCGAGATGAGACTCAATTAACATCGCGGCCGTGATGAGCATGGGCAAAAAAAGAACAATCGCCGGCATTTCCATAATGGCTTGCCGTCGCGCCCTGGCACTCGTGAGGCATCGACGTAGTTTTTGAAGCGATCGCAGGAAGTAAAAGACCGGAATGACTGCAAATGCAAAGAGTAGGGCGCTGTATTCCACGTCCGTGTTCCTTATGACTTGGGGTTTACTGTCGTATCTCCTTAGGGGCGGCTCTGTGAAGCGCGTAGAGGTGCAGCTCGCCTTTTTTTGAACGGCTTTGCCATCACATAATGCTGAATGGTCCATCGCTGGATATGTGCCGTCCTTGTGGGTTTTGCTTGGGACGCCTTGGCGTGTGCTGCTGCGGAGGATACGGATTATCAGATTGCTGGTGTCGATTCTGCGCTTCTGGTTGAAGCGCTGGAGGCGCGTAGACGACACGTCGGTCACGTGATCCGCGAGCGATTTGTCAGCATCATTGATTATCGTCAGCCGTCTGGAGATCCCCGCTATTTTCTGGTCGACCTTGAGGCGGGGACAGCAGATGCGTTGCTGGTCGCGCATGGGCGGGGGTCCGACCTGGACCATGATGGGTATGCGGATCAATTTTCCAATGTGCACGGGTCGAAGATGAGTTCGCTCGGCTCATTCGTGACGGGTGAAACCTATTATGGCCGACATGGCCTCTCGCTTCGTCTTAGCGGTTTGGAAGCACAGAATGACCAGGCTCGGGCCCGAGCGATTGTTATTCACGGTGCGGACTATGTTTCGACGGAGCGTCAGATCCTTGGGCGCAGTTGGGGGTGTCCTGCGCTCAGCCGAGCTGAGGCGCAGCGTGTTATTCCGCTGATCGCAGGCGGCACGTTCGTATATGTGCTGGGGCCTTAGCGGCGTTTACTCCGCCGCAATAGTGTCTGGGCCTGATGTTTCGAGATAGCGGTCGACGGTTTGGTTGAATTGATCGAGCGCGCCTTCGAAACGGCCGAACAGCATGTTGGTGTTCGCCCCTGATGCCAGGGTCGACTGGATGCTCTCTCCGATCTCGAAGTCCTCATCGAGTGTTCTCCTGGTGATGCGGTGGTTCTGATCCCAATGGAGTTTGTTGTCCGCGTCTGCTTTTGGTGCGAGCGTGGCGAGGCGCAGGCGGGTTTGGCCCGCGGAGATGGGCTCCTGTTTCACCCAGGCAATATGATCCTGCTGGACCAGAAGTGCGGTGGACGGAAACAGCGTATAGAGCACTTGAGCATGGTCCCGCAGCCTCCAGGTGCCGCGGGTGTCATCGGTGAGTTTGGCCATACTGGTGCGCGGCAGAATAGACCGGAGATGCGGACCGAAGGTGCGATAGGAGGAGAGATTATCTTCGAAGTGTGGGCCGATCGTTGTGCGGTGAGCGACTTTGAAATGATAGGCTTCGATGCCGCCTTCGACCAGGATCTTCCAATTGGCGTCGCGCACTGTGACGTCCTGTTGTGCGACGAACATGTCTTCCATTTGAAGTGCGTCAAGATCTGCGGCCAGGTTGGCAAAATATGTGTCAAAGCTGACCTCGCCGCGGGCATCCGCGACGACCCAAATGAACCCGAACCGCTCCTGACAGGCCAAGCGTTTTAGACCAAGCTCTGATTTGTCGACCGTGTCGAAGCCTTCATCGAAGTGCGGTGCAGCGATGAGATCACCGGTATTGGCATATGTCCACGCATGATAAGGGCAAGAGAAGCGGTGCTTGCAGCCTTCTTCATCGTCTACGAGTCGGGTGCCGCGATGGCGACAGGCGTTTAGAAATGCGTTGGCACTGCCGGCTTTGTCGCGCGTTAAAAGGATTGGAAGACCAGCCACCTCGCGACGCAGGAAAGCGCCTGGCTCCGACAATTCGCTGGCATGGGCGGCGGCGATCGGCACTTTGCGAAAAATCTGTTCGCGTTCGAGCGTGAAGTGGTCTTCGTCCGTGTAATGCTCAATCGGATTTCGTGTGACGCTGTCATCCAGGTAATGGGATTTCTTGGCTTTGAGGGCCAAGAGCTCGTCGATGAGTTCCAGTTCGGTATGGCGGTCCATTTTTATCTCCCTGGGATTAGGTAGCGCGCCGGGCACTTACCGCTTGGTAAGTTTCATAACCTACCGTATGGTAGGTCGTCAAGAAGAATCGAGTTGGATGCATGGCTGCAGGCACACGAGAACAATTTTTGGATTCCGCCGAGGTCTTGTTTGCGGAGCGGGGATTTTATGGGGTCAGCATTGCCGCCATCGCCAGTGAATTGGGGCTCACCAAGCAGGCTTTGCTGCATCACTTCGGGTCGAAGGAGAAGCTTTATGGCGAAGTGCTACGGCGCATCTCGGATCAGTTTGAATCGATGGAGCCGGGCCCTGACCCATCGCCGGCCGATGCTGGGCACCATCTGAAAACCTACTTACTCGACATTGCTCAAACCGCTTTGCAAAGCCCAGATCGCACGCGACTGCTAATGCGAGAATTGCTCGACAATAAGCATCGTGCGGAGCGGGCCGGCACTTGGTATCTCAAGCCGTTTCTGGAACGCTTGATTGGAATGGTTCGGGCTATCCCAGCCTGGCGGGAGGCGGGTGACGCCGATGCTCTGGCGCTCGTCTATCAGCTGCTGGGAGCGATCAACTATTTCGGCGTTTCCAAACCGACTCTCCTGGGAATCTTCGGGTCCGACGCCTATGCCGATCTCGATGAGGCGTTTCCCCAGCGACTGGGCCGTCTGATCGATATCGCAATATCCAGTCCCGATTAAGAGGTTGTTGCGTCTGCAGCAATCGCGGCAAGGGCTCCGCTGACTTTGTCAATTACGGCAGCAGGTTCGGCGACGCCCGCGCGGGCGGTGACGGCGCGAATATCCGTCGTGAGGACTTTTACCTCGCCGCCATCTTCATAGACGAGTGCTTTGAGGGGGAGATCAAGGCCGAGGGTAGGGTTGGCTTGCATCAGCGGTGTGCCGCCCTGGGGATTGCCAAAGATGAAAAGGGTAGAAGGGGGCAGAGACAGGCCGGCCTTTTCGGCTCCGGCTGCGTGGTCAACCACGGCGAATATAGTGAGCCCGCGGGATTCAATCGCAGACTGCAACTTGTCTTTGGTTGTGGCGAAATCGTTCGAACTGATTGTGGTCATAGATTCTTGGACGGCCTCTTCTACTGGTGCGGGTTGGAGTTCTGATTGCGCATAGGTCTGACACGCGGAAAACGCGAATAGGGCGGTCATTATTGCGCCTTGGTAACGTGACAGCATGGCAAAACTCCTTCTTCGATGAATGACGGACTTATCGACGCTCGGCCCGCATTTTGCTAGGTTTTAGATGTCTGCTGGAGAAATTGTGATGAGCAATGCGGCCTTTCAAACCTTCATGAGCGGCGGATTATTGCTGCTGGTGATTGGCGTGACTGCCGGTGTCTGGTTGCTTTGGTTGCAAAAGGATGCCCGGGAAGACGCCGAAATTGCCGCGCTTGAAGGGGTGAGCCATGAGCTCAAACTGAACCTGCAGCGCATGCTTGGAGAGCTAATGGCTCTGTCTGAGGGTGCGCCGTTCACAGAGGGCAGTTTGATGGAGATCCAGCATCCGCAGCTCAATGCCGTGCACGACAAATTGGTTTTGTGCGATCGTCGCGCCCTTGCGGTCATGAGTGCGTGTTATCAGGAATTGCAGGCCCGAAAATTCCACTTGAAATCTGCTCTTGAGGCGGATGAGGACGCTTCTGCGCAATTGCAGGCGGCCATCTCAGGATCAATTGATGGGATCACGACGCTGTATATGTGGGACGCCCATGATGGGTGTCGACCGCAGGATGCGCGATCGACGCGGTCTTGGGATGTGCGGAGCTGGATGAAGGAAAATGGCTTCGGGCAGGTGACTTTCCCAGAGCTTCACCTGCGCGATGCCGTCGTGGAGCGTCTGCGCCAGTACGGCATGATTCTGACACCGCGGCCGCTGACCCATACGGCGCATGAATATTGGTCGCTGCGCTATGATCGGCAGAAAGACCCTCGGGCTGTGTTCGGCGCGCGCCGCATAAAACCGGATGACATGACGGTTGACGCCGCGATGGTTCGAGAAGCGGCGGAATAAAAGTCCAAAATAGGGGTGGTGCTCCGCATTGGCGGCGCTATACACGGGCGCGTCATGATCGACTTGGCCGAGACCATTCGTACCATCCCTGACTATCCCAAGCCGGGCATCTTGTTTCGGGACGTGACAACGCTCATGGGTGATCGAATGGCGTTCGAGAAGGCCGTTGACGAGATGGCGGCCCCCTGGCGTGAAACCATGATCGACCAAGTGATCGGGATTGAAGCGCGTGGATTTGTTCTTGGCGGCGCATTGGCGGTGGCGCTGAAGGCGGGGTTCACTCCGGTGCGAAAGCCCGGCAAGTTGCCGTTCGATACGATCAGTGAAGATTATGAACTCGAATATGGAACCGATGCCCTGCATATGCATGTCGACGCGATCGCCCGAGGGGTGCGGGTTCTGATTGTAGATGATCTGATCGCGACAGGGGGAACGGCTCTTGCGGCTGCCAGGCTCGCGCGCCGTGCTGACGCCGACATCGTGGGTGCAAGTTTCCTTGTCGATTTGCCGGATCTCGGGGGGGCTGAGCGTCTTCGGAATGAGAATATCACAGTTAATGCACTTCTGGCCTTCGAAGGGCATTGACGGATCAGGCCGTGCGCCTCACCTATGCGGTCAGAAAAGACTGATCCGGAGTTCACATGGTCCGTATGGATAACGAAGACGCGAAGGATATGATTCCTGAGCTGACGGGGTTTCTCGAGGAAGCTCTGTTCAAGGCCCGCACCATTCTGTTGACGGGCGGGATCGACGACAAGCAGGCTCGGCGGGTTTGTCAACGTTTGCTGGCATTATCGAGCCAGAGCACAGATCCGATTTTGTTGGTGATCTCATCACCAGGTGGCCATGTGGAATCCGGCGACATGATCCACGATATGATCAAATTCGTCGAAGCGCCGGTCAAAGTGCTCGGGAGCGGCTGGGTCGCAAGTGCCGGGGCCTTGATCTATGCGGCCGCGAAGAAAGAGAACCGTTATTCTCTGCCGAATACGCGCTACCTTCTTCATGAACCGCGGGGCGGTGTCGGCGGTCAGGCCTCGGACGTGGAAATACAGGCCAAAGAGATCCTCAAGATGCGCGAGCGTCTCAACCGGATTTTTGCGGATGCAACCGGTCAGACCCTTGCCAAGATCAAAAAGGACACGGATCGCGATTACTGGATGAGCGCCGAGGAAGCGGTCAAATATGGCCTCGTTGGGAAAATTGTTACGAGCCGTTCCGACATTATCTGATCCTCTTAGACAGGGCGCGATGCCGCCGGGGCGCGGTTTATGGTTAAGCCAATCGTAAAGGATTGGGCCTTATACATGGCGGGTTAATCATAGACTGATCCCAGTAGAGTTCATGCCGGTTCGCATCGGAGACATTGCTATCGCTGTTGAGCCTCTTCACCCAGAGGCTCGTCTCCTGTCGGTTTGGAACCGGTTTCAGGACACCGACGAATATCCGATGATCCCCGTCGTAGATGGCGGTGTTCCTATCGGGATCATTCGGCGATCAGATCTTGCAACGAAACTTCTGGCAGCCGCATCGGGCGGGGCTGCGGTTCTCGGAACCGTGACGGATATCCTCGAAGATGATCCGATTATGGCGGAGTTAATCGCGCCGGCGTCCTATGTGGCGAAGCAGATCGCGGAGGCTGGCAAAAACGGGCTCGAGGCCGGCATTATCGCGACCGATGGCGGTCAATATGCCGGGTTTGTGCCGGCAGATGAGCTGTTCCGAACCATTGCCAGCGAAAATGCCGCGCGGGCCGCCAAGATGAAGGTCCTGTCGGAGCGCGTCGAAGCGCAAAAAGCCACAACGGATCGCGAGATCGAGAGGAATAGTCGGTTCCTGGCATTTGTGAGCCATGAGATCCGCACTGCCCTTACGGGGCCTTTGGGGATAGCAGACCTGCTCGCCGATGCCGGGCTTGACGATCCCTATCGCGGGTATGCCAGCACGTTATCGGACTCTGGACGTTTGTTGGAACGGCTTCTGACGGATCTGATCGATCTATCGCGGCTGGATGCCAACAAGATGCCGATCCTTCCGGAGCCCTTCAAGCTTGCAGACTTCGCCCATGAAACGCGGATGGTTTGGTCGAAGCAGGCCGGTTCGCGCAATACGTCCTTGAACGTGACCTGCAAGTCGGGCGCGAATACGAGGATTGAAGCCGACGGAATGCGGTTGCGCCAAGTGGTGTTCAATCTGGTGTCCAATGCGCTAAAATTTTCCGAGGGCAAGTCGGTGGATGTCACGCTTGACGTGACGGACTCAAGCGAGGATGCCTTTGGTCTGGAGATTGTCGTTTCTGATACGGGCATCGGCATTTCTGACGAAGAGAAAGACCGCCTGTTTGGTGTCTTTGAACAGGCGCGTTCCGACACCGTCCATCGCTATGGCGGATCTGGGCTGGGCCTTGCCCTGGCAAAGGGGCTTATCCAGAAGATGGGTGGAACCATTACACTGGAAGATAATAAGGGCGGGGGGGCAGTCTTTACGGTTAGATGTCCGGTGCGCCGTGCTGGGCCGAGACTGGCGGTCAAAAATGATCGTCCTCGCCTGGCCAATCTGAAGCTTGGGCGGATCCTTGTCGTCGATGATCACGATACGAGTCGTTTGGTTATCACCCAAGCGCTGACGGAAGCTGGTTGGTCGATTGATGTGGTTGAGACCGCCGAGCAGGGGGTCCGCCGTGCGAACAGTATCGAGTATCAAGCTATTCTCTTAGATCTACACCTTGGGTCAGCGTCGGGCCTGCAGGTCGCGCGGCAATTGCGACAGGATAGCGGACCGAATCAGACCTCGGTGATCCTGGCTGTGACTGCTGATGCAAGAGAAACCGTTCGCGACGCATGCGAGCGGGCTGGGCTGAACGGTGTGATTACAAAACCGCTGCGTCCGAAGGACCTGGTTGCCACTCTGATCGACACGCTGATCCTCGCCGATCAGAGCACACCGATCGATGACCAGATACGTCGCCTCGATAAGGCTCGGTCGTAAGTGTCGACCCGGGCTGGGATGTTAGTCGTTGCAGGCGACCAATCGTAATTCAGCTCTTTTTTGTTCCGGTTCGGGCGGGAAGAGTGCGGTGAGCTTGTGTTCGCCGATAAAGGCATCTTGGGCGTCAGCATCGTCTTGCAATATTTGATAGAGGGCGAGAATGCGGTCGCGGCCGCCTGGTGCTCTATCGAGGGGCGCAAAGACAACTTCAACGCCGACCGATTTCCGTTTGCCGACTTTTCCCTGTCCGCGCACAAGGCCGGGACGTCGTTCGGACACGATTTTCTCAACGAGCGCGACCAGTAGCGGGCGATCTTCGTCCGACCATAATTCCAGGAAATTCGAGCCTATGAGGTTGCGTCCGAACAGTTCGGCAAGGTCATCGCCCGCGACTCTGAAGGGGAGATTGCCTATGCCGCCGCCCTGAAGGATGAAAAGACATCCCAATAAGCCCGGATAATCGTGGGCAGACGGCCCGCCCGAAAGATCTTCCGGTGTGGCATTCATACGTTGCCACGCGTCCAGCATGGCTTGAGAGTTTGGGTGCATATTCGTGGTCGGCATGTTCGCGGGCCTGGTATTGTCTTATCGTGTTTGCTTCCTGGTAGGCTGTTAATCGCAATAACTGCGCCAGTTCTCAGATCTAAATTCGAGGCAGGAAACGTATCGACAGGCGAGCAGCCTATGCGGGCGTAGCGCTCAGAAGGCGAAGATCAACCAAGTTTCCGGGCAATCGTTCCATCGCGGGACATCGGTTGGGCCGTAAGCGCTATGTAGATTTTGTCCTATCGCGAGAGTTCATCAAACCTGACACCACTTTTCGGGTGATATGTTGCCCATACGCAACGTCTCAGCGGTCAGGTCGCGGTGACTGGAATTTCGCGCTTTCACAATTGCGCGACCTCCACTAGCGTTGAAATCACAAAAATAAAAAAACTGACAACTGTCCTCGGAGGAAACTGGATGACAACCCAACAAAACAGCAGTCGACGTGCGCGCGGTCTTCGCCGCCGATTGGCTCTTGGTGCCGGACTTGGTGCCATCTTCTCTTTTGCTGCCCCGACTGCACTTGCCCAGGATGCTGCTGAAGCAACGGATGAGGCAGAAGACGTTCGCCGCTTGAACACGATTGAGGTGACGGCGACCCGTCGTGAGGGTGTAACGGTGCAGGATGTGCCTATTGCGGTAACAGCATTTGATGCGGAGCTGCTGAAGCAGACGGATATTACCGACCTCACCAATCTTACGCAGCTTTCCCCGAGTATATTGTCGGGCCAAGGCCAAAGTGCTTCTGCAGGAACGGCGATATCAATTCGCGGTCTTGGGACACCGTCGGACGATTTCGGTTTTGAACCGGCCGTGGGCATATTCATTGACGGTGTTTTCCGTACGCGAACCGGTGTTGCGGCTCAGGAGCTTCCCCAGCTTGCCGCGGTAGAGGTGCTTCGCGGACCCCAAGGGACATTGTTTGGGCGCAACACCAGCGCCGGGGTTGTGTCCTTCCGAACAGCCGGGCCGGAATATGATCCGCGATTCACGGCGACGGTCGGCTATGGCAATTTTGACGAGGTAGAGGTGAGCCTGACGGCCACAGGGGCAACCTTTGCCAATTCGGCGTCGCGTATCGATGCCAAATTTCGCCGTCGCGACGGCTTTATTACCGATGTGAATTCGGACAATGATTTCAATAACCTTGACCGGTTCTTTGTCCGGGGTCAGCACCTCTGGGAGAAGGGCAATTCAACGCTTCGGCTGATCGGTGATTATACCGAAACCAATGAAGACTGCTGTGCAGGTGTTCAAGTCGGTACGTTTGAGGCCGGCGCGAATGCGGGCATGTTTGACCCTGTGACGGACTCAATCATACCGATACCGGAGGGGGCCGTGCTCGGGGGCGCGCTTGACGATGTGTTGAACTCTCTTGCTGCCATTGCCCCGCTTACGGGAACTGCTGACACGCCGCTTATCGGTGTTACCGGAACGGGTGACAATGACGATGATAGCCGGTTCGTCGGTGCTTTTTCCCCAAGTCGTCCATTCCAGGACGACATCCGAGACTGGGGGATTTCAGCCGAATTTAATCATGATTTTGAATTTGGACGCTTCACTTCGATCACCGCTTATCGAGACTTTGATTCGATCCGTGATCAAGACATCGACTTTTCTGGGATCGATCGCGCCTTCCGCGAAGATCAGACCAATGATGATCGAACCTTTACCCAGGAGTTCCGTCTTCAGGGCCTCGCCTTTGATGGCAAGCTCGACTGGCTTGTGGGGACGTTTTACTTGAACCAACGGATCGATTCGACAGAAACGATCCGCTTTGGCTCGCAGGCCAATCAGTTCACTGACTTGCTGGCGCTTGGCGGGTCAGGCGGCACGTTGTTTGGCTCGCTTCCACCGGAAGTCTTTGGAACGCCGCCGCTATTGCTGGGTATTCCTGGACCTGCCACCGAGACCGGCGATGGTAATAATGACGATTTCTTTGATCTCGACACCAATTCGATTGCGATCTTCAGCCACAATGAGTTCGAGGTCACCGATCGGCTGACGATTACCGGTGGTATTCGTTACAGCTATGAGAAAAAGACCATCGACGTTGATCTCAACACTATTGGTGTGCCGGGATGTGATCTGCTCTTGAACGGCATACCTGGTCTTGTCACCGGGGATGTGATTGCTGGGCTTCTTGGCCCGCTCGGGCTCCTCGTTTGTAACCCGGCAATCAACTCCGAGTTTGACGGACAACGCGGCGATGCGCGGGTCGACAGTGAGGTCACCGGTACTGCAAAGTTTGCCTATGAGATCACGCCGGACATTCTTTTCTTCGGCGGCTTCTCACGCGGTTTCAAGTCAGGCTCGTTCAACCTGACACGGTCTGCGTTTACATCTAGCATTCCGTTCGCTGGTCTGCCGGCTGATGATGGTGCCAACCCGCTCACCGAACTTGAGTTCGATGCTGAAACGGTCAATGCGTATGAGGCTGGTCTGAAGACGAGTTGGTTCGATGGTCGTTATACGGCCAATATCAGCGGTTATTTCCAGGATGTCGACGACTTCCAGGAAAACGCCTTCAACGGTACGAACTTTATTACCGTTGGCACCGAGGTTGAGGCGTTTGGTGTCGAAATCGACCTGGGGGCCAATCCGATCGAAGGGTTGGTTCTGCAGGGCGGCTTTGCCTACAACTCCGTTGAGCGCGCTGAGACCGTTCCGGTTGGAACTGGTTTCCTGATCGGCGGGCAACAGCTTGGCGGATCGCCTGAATTCGTCG
This sequence comes from Pseudomonadota bacterium, assembly GCA_039817885.1. Taxonomy (GTDB): domain Bacteria; phylum Pseudomonadota; class Alphaproteobacteria; order Caulobacterales; family Hyphomonadaceae; genus CALLCD01. The sequence goes on from JBCBUY010000017.1 coordinate 45,126, forward strand.
TGACTGGCCAGGGAACCTACACGCGGGAGATTGTGCCGGGGATTGACGGCGTCGCGCACCTGAACTTCCGTTGGCGGAGTGCTGCGGCGATCAGTAGCTTGGCGTCGAACCTGCCGCTTGGGGACCAGGAGGCGTTCGCGCTGGTCGGGGCTCGGCTCTCGGTGCAGGATAGTGATGGGCGCTGGCGTGCGTCGATCCTGGCGGAGAATCTGTTCGATCAGGACTTTGATCTTGCGACATTCTCGGTGCCTGAGCAGCCGGGTAATTTCGCGATCTTCCCGGGACCGCCTCGGTTCTGGGGTGGCGAGATTTCGGTCACCTTCTAAGGCATCTGATAAAAAAGCGAAAAGCCCCGTCGCACCGGCGGGGCTTTTTCTTGCTCAATGCGCTCTCATCGTGCTTTGGGCGGGGTGGACTTATTAGGGTTTGTAGATGCCTAGCCTTGATTTTTATAGGATCTCGCCTGGCAAGTGTTAACCACGTAAAAAAAGCGCAACAAAAGTGAAATTTGGGCTTGCATAGCTCCCCTGAGAACAGATATACACTGAGCTCTTTCGCAAACACCAGCCGGAAGCGGTCGTTGAAGACTCGCCTCAGGGCTTTTTGCGGTCAAATCGAGGTTTTCGGCAGGCAACTGCAGCTAACTGACAAAGACCGGAAAAAGGGTGTTGACGGGAAAAATGGCGGGGCATATAAGCCGCGCTCCGGTCACGGGGACGACAGTTTCCAAGGCCACTTCGGGAGCCATCCCGGGCTGTTTGACATCGCAGGAATTTGGAAGAGAAACGCAGGCGGCGTGACGGCTTGCGAACCTCGTGATCCCATGTGGATGAGAGGTTCAAAACGATCACGACGGACTGCGTTTTAATAAAGAAAACCGTTCTATATGAACAGGCGGGACTTCGGTCTCGTCAGTGACAAATTGGACGGGTTTCTCGTCAAACAAACGCAAAACTAAGCTTTAAAGCTAAGCTAAGTACGGTCCCGTTTTCCCGGGACCGAACGTCGGGGTCAATAATCTCAACCTGAGAGTTTGATTCTGGCTCAGAACGAACGCTGGCGGCAGGCCTAACACATGCAAGTCGAACGCTCTCTTCGGAGGGAGTGGCAGACGGGTGAGTAACGCGTGGGAACCTACCTAGAGGTACGGAATAACTCGAGGAAACTCGTGCTAATACCGTATAAGCCCTTCGGGGGAAAGATTTATCGCCTTTAGATGGGCCCGCGTTGGATTAGCTAGTTGGTGAGGTAACGGCTCACCAAGGCGACGATCCATAGCTGGTCTGAGAGGATGATCAGCCACACTGGGACTGAGACACGGCCCAGACTCCTACGGGAG
>JBCBUY010000018.1:0-46258 GCA_039817885.1 Pseudomonadota bacterium
CGTTCCTAGGCCGGCCCTGATGCAACGGGATAAACACAGTATCGCACCGGACGAGAGGGCGGGGATAGATTTTTTTGGGGGGGGGAGGCGGGTTTCGGCGGCACGCGCGAGAGGCTTTTCTTTCCCTCAGATGGCCGCAAAGCTTGCGCCCGCGAAGGCGGGTGGCTGGCATCTATGGGCAACACGTTATCAGAGTGTTCTGAAGGTAGGTTTCGCACCTTGGACACCTGCCTCCGCAGGTGTCGGCGGAAAAGTCGGATGTCTGCTGTCGGCAATGCGGACATAAAGCCAGCGTGCCGATTTATTTATCCGATGAATCAGAGTGAGGCTGGGATCGAATCCGTCGTATGTTCCATATAAAAGTCGTAAATATCGAAGCTTGAAAAACCGCCACAACTCCAGCAGTATCAGCGGTCTGAGGACTGGTACGCATGGCTTTGATTAGCCCCTCAACACCCTCTGAAAAAAGTATCTTGAGAGGTGCCCCAATCTGGCCAGGAACTTCAAAATTCACATAGCAAAGTAGAAGAAGCACAAACCACACCATCAGAATGAGCAGTCTGTTATTCACGGTCGCAGCCACCTAATTCAGAATCTCCTTTCATTGCTCGTTAGCAGCGTTTACCGCTTCGCCTAGAGTCTCCCAACGACCCTAACCGGACGACACGACCCGCGTCCAGGTGGCTCTATTCACGCCCCCACCGCATGCAGTTCCGCCCCGCGGGATTTCAGCCAGGCGCTTGCGGTCTTCCAGTTAGGATAAATCTTCTCCACCTGCGCCCAGAAGGCCGGGGAGTGGTTCATCTCGATAAGATGGGCGACTTCGTGGGCGGCGACATAATCAAGCACAAAGGGGTCGGCGAGGATCAACCGCCAGGAAAATGAGAGATTGCCCTCCACCGAGCAGGAGCCCCAGCGGGACCGCGTGTCTTTCACGAAAATACGGCGATAGGTGACACCAAGCTGCGACGCGTAGCGGTCGACGGCGCGTGTGAGGTCTGCCTTCGCCTCCCGTTTCAGATAGCGAAGCGCCCGCGCCGGCAAAGTTTCCGGTGCACCGGGCAAGCTGAGGACGGGCGGGTCGCCATCCATCAGACGTGGCAGGCGACCTATCCCATCAGCGGTGATCCGTATCGGTGCTCCGCGCAACGGAATGACCGCGCCTTCAGACAGGGTTTGCAGGTCTGGCACGTCGCTCAGGCGCGATGCCAACCAGTCCAGACGCTGTTCGGCAAAGGCAGCCGCGTCTTTCAATTGCCGTTGTGACGGAGCCACGGCGACAGCTTCCCGATTTTTCTGATCCAGCCGCAAAATAAGACGTTTGGCCCTGGGATTGACCTCAAAGCGCACGGGCACCAACTGCCCAGAGGCTGCACGAAAGGTCATTTTTTTGCCTTTATCGATAAACATTATATTGCAATCCCGTTACAGTGCGCCCAGCTTAACCTAACTGATTCCCAGGGGAGACATGGATATGAAGCATTGGATGATTGGCTCTGTGGCCGCTGCGGCCCTGATGGCCGCCTGTGGCGGCGGTTCGGAAGGGGGCGATGATACAGAAGTTACCGTCACCGAGACACAGGTTGGCGGCGATGTGCTCCTTCCCGGTCTGACTCTGCGCTCTGGCGACGCGGCGGAAGCGGCCGATGCCTTGGCAGCCTTTAGCCTGACAGAAGGCGCGCCGGGCCGTTTGGGCTTTGGCAGCGTGGCAACAGATGGCGCGAATGCGACATTCAGCGATGTGACGTTCATGGTTCCCGATGACGAGGACGGCGACGTGCCGATCACGGCAGCCTCGCTCGAACTTGTCGGTCTGGAAATGACCGATGCGGGACCGAGCTTCTCGCAAATGACGCTGAGCGATATCTCGGCATCGGATCCCGATGGAGAAGAGGGCGAACTCAATGTCGGCTCCCTCCAGCTGACCAATCCGTCGCCCGAACTCGCAGCATGGGTCGCCACATTGCTTGGCGATGGCGAGCCGGGTGACTTCCCGGATGCGGGCCAGGTCAGCTTTGATGGCTTGAGCCTTGCCAATCTTACCGCCAGTGGGGGCGACGAGGACGGCAATGGCCAGATCACGATCGGCTCCATCGATATGCGCGGGATGGGCCCTGACAAGCTTCAAGCGGCGGTGTTTGAGGGGCTGACCTTGAACGCCACCGATCTCGAAGAAGGTATGGATGTGGCTATGGAACTCGGATCGTTCCAGGTCTCCGGTGCCGGCGTCAATCTGGCCAACAGCCTCCTGGCCGCCAGCGACGAGGATGAATTCCTGGAAGCGGTAACAGCAGCGACCCAACAAAACCCTCTCGAGCCTGGCTATGATGCACTCTCGATGAGCGATCTCACTTTCGATGTGGGCGGGGTGAACTTCGACATGCCAAGTCTCGAAGCGACGGTCTCGCGCAATGCCGACGGAAAAGCGATCGGAACATCGACAAAACCCTTCGTGATGACGCTTGTCGCAGATCCAAATGGCCCCCTCGGCAGCCAACTCGCTGGCCCATTGCAACAAATGGGCTTTGACAAACTCGAATTGTCTGGCGCGTCGGAGTCGGAAATCGACCCCGACACCGACCGTGTGTCCTCGTCCGGTTATGCAGAACTCGCTGACGGCTTCCGGCTTGCGATGGATTATGATCTGAACGGCATTGGCAGCTTTGCGCAGGCCGTTAACAGCCCTGAAGTTCAGGATGCTGTCGCGTCCGATCCATCCGCTTTGTTGGGCGCGATGTCATCCTTGGCTCTAAACGATATGGAGCTGGTCTTCGAAGACCAGTCGATCCTCGACAAAGGGTTCCAGTTCGCTGCTGCAATGACCGGCGAAGACGCGGACTCTCTGAAAGGGCAGGCGCAACTTGGTGTTGGGTTTCTCCCATTGATGGGCGCGCAAGCCGGTATTGATGCGGAGATCCTGACCGAGCTGTCGGGCGCATTGTCATCGTTTCTGGCTGAACCCGGCACGCTGACATTGACGTTTGACCCTGAAACACCGGTCACAGCCGATATGTTCCAGGATCCAACACAGATTACCAAAGCGTCACTCGGTTTCTCGGCGTCGGCAGAGTAACCCTAGACATCTAATTGAGTTTGAGTGCGCCCGGCCTATGCTGGGCGCGCTTTTCTTTTGCATCGCCAAAGTGCTATCTAGCCCAATGAAACTTGCATATTTCGGGGATGTCGTTGGCAAAGCCGGTCGACAGGCGGTGCTGGAGCACCTCCCTGGTTTAAAAGCGCGTCTCGCCCTCGATTTCGTTGTCGTGAACGGAGAGAATGCAGCCGGTGGCTTCGGCATCACCGAATCCATAGCCGTTGAGATGTTTGGCGCGGGTGCCGATTGCATCACGCTCGGGGATCATGCCTGGGATCAGCGGGAGGCGATGACCTATATCGAGCGCGAAGACCGCCTTCTGCGCCCGTTGAACTATCCTGGCGATGCTCCGGGCAAAGGTGCCAATCTCTTCAGCTTGCCAAACGGGCAACGGGTCGGCGTTGTTCTGTTGCAGGGCAATGTCTTTATGCGGCAGCAACTCTCCAACCCCTTTGTCGATATTGATAGGACGCTGAGTGACATGACTTTGGGGGACGTCGCCGACGCGATCATTGTTGATATGCATTGCGAAGCGACGTCGGAGAAGATGGCTATGGGGCACCATTGCGATGGTCGAGCCAGCCTTGTGGTCGGCAGCCACACCCATATACCAACAGCTGATACCGTAATCCTGGAGGACGGCACAGCGTACCAATCAGATGCCGGCATGTGCGGAGATTATGACAGCGTCATCGGAATGAAGAAGGACATTTCGATCTATCGCTTTTTGACCCAAATGCCCGGCGAGCGATATCAGCCAGCCTTGGGACCGGGGACCCTTAGCGGTGTCTACGTGGAAACCGACAACCAGACCGGGCTAGCGACCCGCGTGGAGATGGTCAGGATTGGCGGCCGGCTAAAGGAAACCGTGCCTGAATGATGCATTAGATTCGGCGCGACAGAAGCTGGCGCCAAATTGGGAGGTGAAAAATGACATTGCACATCACGGGGCTCTATGTCGGCCTGACGATTATACTCACAATTGTTCTCGGCATGCGTGTCGGCTTGTACCGCGGCAAGACGAAAGTTTCGATTGGTGATGCTGGCAATCAGGAGCTTGCACTTCGCGTGCGCCATCACGCCAACCTTCTGGAAACGGCTGCGCTCACTTTGCTGGCCATCGGTGTTTTGGAGATAAATGGCACATCGGCCACGACCCTTCATGCCCTTGGCATTGCCTATATCATAGCGCGCATACTCCATCCGATCGGCCTGAAAGCCGAGACGATTACCCATCCTCTCCGGGCCATTGGAGCCATGGGGTCAACGCTTGTTATGTTGATCAGTGGCCTCATGGCGATTGGGCAATTCATCGGACATCTGGGCTAGCAGACGCCATGGCCATATGTCGGTTTCGCCGTTAGGGTTTGACGCTAAGCTCTAATGGTCGCGTTTTGGGAGGACTATGAGATGGCGGGAACAAATCTCTTTGACATGATTGCCGGTGCAGCGGGCGGCAGTGCTCTGAAGCAAGTTGGCCAGCAATTCGGCCTGACCGAAGGCCAAACACAGGGGGCCGTGAAGGCGCTTCTGCCGGCAATATCAGGTGGTTTGAAGCGCAACGCCTCTCATCCAGAGGGATTGCAGGCTCTCTTGGGCGCGCTCGATAATGGTCGCCATGACGAATATCTCGACCAGCCGGAACGCTTGGGCGACACGTCCACGGTTGACGACGGGAACGCGATACTTGGCCACCTGCTCGGGTCAAAAGAGATGAGCCGCCAGGTCGCAGCCCAGGCCTCCCAGCGCAGCGGCGTGGACAATGGCATCCTCAAACAAATGCTGCCTCTGGTCGCCGCCATGGCGATGGGGTCATTGTCCAAACAATCGAAAGAACCGAGCGTTGCAGAGGCCATGGTCGGTGCGCTCATGGGCGGTGGCCAGCAGAGTGACGGCGGCGGGTTGGCTGCTATGGCCGGATCGATGTTAGGCGGCGGTCAATCTGGCGGCGGCGGTCTCGGATCACTGCTCGGTGCTGTGCTCGGCAGCGGCAACAAGCAAGCCCCGCCACAACAAGAGCCGGATCTCGGTTTGCTGGGCGGACTTCTCGATGCCGATGGAGATGGCAACCCAATGGATGACATCTTCAGCATGGTGATGAAACGTTAGCGGCCGCGATATGTTCAGGACATTCGGCATCGGCATTGCAGGCCTTTTGGCGCTTGTGATCAGCATTATCCTTGTGCGGACATTCACCTTTGGTGGACCCTTGGAGGGTGTGCCCCAAATCGAGCTTCCCGAACCGCCAGAGATTTCAGCGGAAGAGGGCGCTGCCCATCTCGCCGAGGCCATTCGGTTCAAGACGATTACTCTGCAGGCAGGGGATCCTATGCCAAATCGGGCGCAGCCCTGGCTGGATCTCCACACTTGGCTTGAAGAGACATATCCATTGACGCATGAGGGCTTGGAGCTCGAAAAAGTCGCGGGCTACTCACTGCTTTATCGATGGCCAGGAACGGATCAATCGCTCGATCCGATTGTGTTGATGGCCCACCAGGATGTTGTGCCTGTCAACATCGGGACAGAGCGGGACTGGACGGGCGCTCCCTTCACCGGAGAGATTATTGACGGCGTTGTTTATGGCCGCGGAACCTTGGACGATAAGGGCTCGCTTATCGCCATTATGGAGGCGGTGGAGGCGTTACTTGAAACGGGATTTCGGCCACAGCGCACCGTCTATCTGATGTTTGGCCACGATGAGGAGGTCTCCGGCGCGGGGGCCCAGGCCATGTTCGATCTCCTGGCATCGCGCGGCGTGCGGGCCGAGATGGTGCTCGATGAGGGATTTTTCGCGATCAAGGACTCGCCTCTCACCGGCAAACCATTCGGGTTCGTTGGCATTGCTGAAAAAGGCTATATCACCCTGCGGCTCACCGCGACGGCAGAGGGTGGGCACTCGTCGAACCCGCCGCGTAACAGCGCCAATGTCCGCTTGGCGCGCGCCATCCTGGCCCTCGACAATGAGCAGATGAAGGCTGATTTCTCGAAACCGCCCGTCTCTGATCTCTTCCAAGCCGCGGCTCAAGATATGGGGTTTGTCAGCCGCATGGCGCTCGCCAATCTTTGGCTGTTCCAGGGGACCGTCGAAGCGCAATTGGCGGGCGTCGGTGATGCCACGATCCGAACAACAACGGCACCGACCATGTTGGCCGGGTCGATCAAGGAAAATGTCTTGCCGCAAAGATCTGCGGCGATCGTGAATTTTCGTATCCACCCGAACAATACGCCGGAAGATGTAATCGCCCATGTTGAGCGGGTGACAGCGGATATCGAGGGGCTGACCGTGGAAGTGAACCAGGATGGCGGGATTGGCTCGCCAGCCTCAAACGTGTCGCCGACAGACAATAATGCCTATGGCGTGCTGGCCGCTGTGGCTGGCCGGGTGTCGGGTGGTGCGCCGGTTGGACCGGGCCTTGTGATCGGCGCGACAGATGCGCGCTATGCCGGCGTGATTTCAGACAATGTCTATCGGTTCGTGCCGAGCCTCGTATCGATGGACGAGATCTCAGGCTTTCACGGCACGAATGAGCGCCTGTCTGTGGAGAATGTTGGCCGGATGACCGAGGGCTATGCTCAGATCATTCTCGCCATGGATGCAGTTGAGTAAGGCCTTGAACAACAGCGCTTTTCGCTTTGTCAGACTGCGCAACTGCGACAGAGTGAGGGTCAGAAAAGAGAATAGCTTCTGCGAAGCTCGTTGGGTTGGAGAATAAGACATGGCTGGAATTGCAGTCACAGAGGACGGTCAAGCCGAGCCAGTCACTGGTGGGCCTCTTGGGAAGAAGGGGGTCGGTTGGGCGATTTTTGAATTTGCCCGTAACCCTTACTATAACGCTGTCGTTATCGCCGCGTTCGCCACTTATTTCGCTCGGGATGTGGTCGGCGATCCTGTGCAAGGACAGGCGCTTGTCGCTCGCACAATCCTGATTGCCGGATTGATCTGCGCCGTGGCTATGCCGGTACTGGGCGCGATGATCGATATAGGGGGACGACGAAAGCCAATCGCATTTCTGTCCCTCGGTGTGCTCGGGGTAACATCCGCTTTTCTATGGTTCATTGAGCCTGAATTACCGGGTGCTGTGGCAATCGGTATGAGCCTGATGGCTATTGGATACGTGTCCTACACGGTCGCGGAATTGATCCACAACTCCATGCTGAACATGGCGGGTCGACCTGACGCGCTTCCGCTCATATCCGGGCTGGGTTTGGCCCTGGGTAACTTTGCCGGGACGTTTGTGCTTTTGCTTCTTCTTTTTCTATTCGCGCTTCCGGGAGATCCAACAGGTCCGATTCCAGATGGTCAGCCACTATTCGGATTGGATAGAGAATCATTCGAGCACCAACGAATCACGGGGCCGCTAGTCGCTGTATGGCTCGCGATATTCATCATTCCATTTTTTGCATTCATGTCAGATGTACGCCCGAGTCCTGAGCGAAACTGGCGCTTTGCTTACAGCAGTATTTTCGGACAGGGCGGTGGCATTGTCTCGAGGTTCAAAAGCAGCATCAACCATATGCGCGAGATGTTTCGAACACATCCAAATGTTATGCGTTTCCTCGTGGGCCGAATGATTTATGCGGACGGCATTGCGGCGCTACTTACCATTGGGATTGTTTTTGTTTCCGGCTTGTTGGGCTGGTCAACAATCGAAGTCCTGGCAGCAAGTGTACTGGGAACGCTAGCCGCTGTTTGTGGGGCAGTGACGGCTGGTTTCTTTGATCGAAATTTGGGTCCAAAAAAATCGCTTGTCTTGGAACTTAGCATTCTGATCATGATCTTGGTCTTGCAGCTGTCGATTTCGAAAGAAGCGATCTTGTTCGGACTTGTTCCATCAGCAGACCCGATATGGGGTGGATCAGTTTTTTCATCATTGAGCGATGTAGCTTACATTTCGCTACTTGTGCCTTCGAGTTTCATCCTAGGTGCATGTATTTCATCGAGCCGCTACATGCTTGTCCACATCGCGCCGCCCGCGCAGATCGGGCAGTTCTACGGGTTCTACGCCATGTCGGGGAGCGTAACCGTGTGGCTTGGTCCTGGGCTCGTAGATCTGATGACATCTTTATCTGGTAGCCAAAGAATAGGTGTATCGGGCCTTGGGTTCCTCTTTGTCATCGGGCTGTTCATCATCCTCGGCGTGAAGGCTGACAAGACACCGGAACACCTGAAAGCCAATCCGGCCTGAGACCGGCACAATCGATATTAGCGAACAGGCACAAGGCCCACGGTCAGGAAGCAGACGCAGGCGATTGACCCAAACATCCACGCCTTCCAGGCTGGACCCTCCTGTTTCCAGTTCGCGCGATACCGATACCCTGCAAAGACGGCGATGACGAACAGGATGGTTGCCGCCAAAGGGGAGAGGTGCAGATCCGCATCGATCACGACAGATTCGTCTCCTGTGGATAATCTGCTATAGTGGCAAAAAAGGATGGATGGACAACCAAGATGAGCTTTAGAGCACCAACGTCATATCAAGGCCCGACACGCAAGCCGAAGAAGGAAAAATCGCAGACAATGGTCAGCCAATCCGCACAGACAAATGTGGCAAGCGGGCAAGTGGCAACCGTTTCCAAAATTCTGGAGCAAAAAGGCAATTCAGTGGTGACGATCCATCCGTCGGATACACTGAAGGATGCCGTTGTTTTACTTGCAGAAAAACGTATCGGTGCATTGGTAGTGACCGACAAGAATGACAAGCTCGTCGGCATCCTGTCAGAACGAGACATCGTTCGGAAACTCGCCGCCACGCCGGGGCAAACGCTGCCACAGAGCGTCGAGGAAAACATGACGAAAAAGGTCATGCCGTGTGCGCCGGGAGACTCTCTTGTCAGCGTGCTCCATACGATGACGAAGGGGCGCTTCCGCCATATGCCGGTCCTCGAAAACGAGAAACTTGTTGGGATTGTTACAATCGGTGACGTTGTTCACTATCGACTGGACGAGCTGGAGTACGAAGCGCTTCAGCTGAAGCAGATGGTGGTGGGGTAAGAGGCCGTTTCGTCTCCCGAATACGGACCGAACAGACTCTCAATTTGACACCCGCTTTTGGCGCGGTGGGTCGACGCCAAGATCATAGACGGCTTTCGAGACAAAGCCGATGATTGAGGTCCGTTCCAGGTGGTTGCTTAGCCGCCGAAATCATCCAGCATGATGTCTTCGCGATCGACGCCGAGATCAAGCAGCATATTGATCACCGACTGATTCATGATCGGTGGGCCGCACATATAGTACTCACAGTCCTCTGGAGCCGGGTGATCTCTGAGATACTCTTCAAACAGGACATTGTGGATGAAGCCTGTATATCCATCCCAATCATCCTCGGGCAGGGCGTCCGACAGGGCGACGTGCCAATCGAAATTGTCATTGGTCTCATCAATACCGTCGAAGTCCTCGACATAGAACATTTCGCGCTTTGACCGCGCACCATACCAGAAGGTAACTTTCCGGTCGGTATGGATCCGCCGAAACTGGTCGAAGATATGGCTCCGCATCGGGGCCATGCCGGCCCCACCACCAACGAAGATCATCTCCTTTTTGGTATCGCGCGCGAAGAACTCGCCGAACGGCCCGGAAATGGTGACTTTGTCACCAGGCTTCAGATTGAAGATGAAGGACGACATTTTCCCTGGCGGGATGCCGTCGCTTCCCGGGGGGGGCGAGGCGATCCGGACATTCAGCATGATGATGCCTTTCTCGTCCGGATAGTTTGCCATGGAATAGGCGCGCTCGATGGGCTCGGTCACCTCCGACTCATATTGCCAGAGATTGAACTTGTCCCAATCCGGCTTGTACTCGTCCTCGACGTCGAAATCCTTATAGGAAACTTTGTGCGGCGGTGCGGCGATTTGGATATATCCGCCGGCTCGGAAGTTCACATCTTCGCCTTCGGGAAGTTTCAGAACCAACTGCTTGATGAAGGTCGCCACATTGCCGTTGGAAACGACCTCGCACTCCCACTTCTTTACGCCGAAGACTTCCTCGGGCACCTCAACGTCCATGTCCTGTTTCACAGCGACCTGGCAGGAGAGCCGGTCACCCTCGGCGGCTTCGCGCTTGGTGATGTGGCCTTCTTCGGTCGGCAGGATCGAGCCGCCGCCCTCATGGATCTTGACCCGGCATTGCGCACAGGTGCCGCCGCCGCCGCAGGCCGAGGGCACAAACAATTTCTGCTCGGCGAGCGTTTGCAGCAGTTTGCCGCCGGCCGGCACGGAAATCGTCTTCTCGCCATTGATGGTGATGTTCACATTGCCCGTTGAGACAAGTTGAGAGCGCGCGCCCAGAATAACCGATACGAGCATGAGCACGATGATCGTAAACAGGAGGATGCCAAGTCCGAAAGTTGCCATGTCTGAATATGCCTTAAAGCTTGATGCCACCGAACGACATAAAGGCCAGAGCCATGAGGCCGGCTGTAATGAAGGTGATTCCGAGGCCCTGCAGACCATCTGGAATATCTGAGTATTTCAGCTTCTCGCGAATGCCGGCCATGGCGGTGATCGCCAGCGCCCAACCAAAGCCAGAAGAGATGCCAAAGGTGACGGACTCAGCGAAATTATAGTCCCGCTCCACCATGAAAAGAGATCCGCCGAGAATGGCGCAGTTCACAGTGATGAGGGGGAGAAAGACGCCGAGCGCATTGTAGAGGGGCGGGAAGTATTTATCGAGCACCATTTCCAGGATCTGAACCATCGCCGCAATCACACCGATATAGGAGATCAAGCCGAGAAAGGTGAGGTCCACATCAGAGAAACCAGCCCAGCTTAGCGCGCCGGGGGCAAGCAAGTAGGTGAGAATGAGATTGTTGGCCGGCACCGTGATGCCCTGAACAATCATGACTGAGATGCCGAGGCCGATCGCTGTCGCTATTTTCTTCGAGACAGCGATGAACGTACACATGCCCAAGAAGAATGAGAGTGCCAAATTCTCAACGAAAATGGCCTTCACGGCGAGGGAGAGTAGCGCTTCCATTAATGGGCTCCCAACGCCTGAATCTCAAATTCGCGCTCTTCGACCTGGGCAGGTTTCCAGGACCGGAAGGCCCAGATGATGAGACCAATGATGAAGAAGGCAGACGGCGGCAGCAGCAGCAGGCCGTTTGGCACATACCAACCGCCATCATTCACAGGATGGAGCACGGTGATCCCGAACAGGGACCCGGAGCCGAAAAGCTCACGAACAAACGCCACCATCATCAGGATGAGGCTGTAGCCCAGGCCGTTTCCGACCCCATCGATAAACGAGGCCACCGGCGGGTTCTTCATGGCAAAGGCTTCGGCGCGACCCATGACAATGCAATTGGTGATGATCAGGCCGACGAAGACCGAGAGCGTTTTCGAGATCTCATAGGCATAGGCTTTGAGCACCTGATCCACCATGATCACCAGGGATGCGATGATCACCATCTGTACGATGATCCGGATCGACCCGGGAATATGGTTCCGGATCATTGAAATGAACATGGAGGAGAAGCCCGTCACGACGGTCACGGCGAGGCACATGACAAAGGCGACCTGCATGGAAGAGGTCACGGCCAAGGCCGAACAGATGCCGAGCACCTGAAGCGTGATCGGGTTATTGTCGACCATAGGGTCGAGAAGCATTTCGCGGCGTGTCTGAGGCATCAAACCTCTCCTGCTTTGATCCTGTCGAGGAAGGGGCCGAAACCGGCATCACTCACCCAAAAACGAACGAGATTGTTAACCCCATTGCTGGTCAGGGTCGCGCCGGACAGCGCGTTCACATAATAATCCTCACCAGCGGGGGAAGGCGTTTTGGCAACCGTGATTTGTAGATCGCCATTCACATCGTTGAGCTTTTTACCGTTCCAGAGCGAAACCCAGCGGGGATTGGTAATCTCAGCCCCAAGACCTGGCGTCTCGCCATGTTCGTAAAACTGAAGGCCGAAAATCTCATTCGCGTCTTCTTCGAGCGCGATAAAGCCATACATGGTCGACCAGAGACCATAGCCGTGAACCGGTAGAATGACCTTATCGAGATCCCCATTATCGTCCCGTAGGAGGTAGACGGTTCTGTAGTCGGCACGCCGGCCAATCGAGGCGGGATCATCATCGAGACGGGTGGACAAAGCGGGGTCTTCAGCGGCGACCTTGTCATCGAAGGTCGCAACGTCAAATGCGTCCGTAAATTCTCCCGTCTCCATATCAACGATCCGAGGCTCAAATGCCGCAAAGGATTCCGCGATATCAGCGTCAGGATCATAAAGCCCGGCAACCTGAACGATATTGATCTGCTTGTCGCGCAGCTTGTTGACCTCTTGCGTCGGACGCAGGGAGACAGCCGCCGCAGAGACAACCATGGAGGCGACAAGACACAGCGAGACCGCCGTAAAAATGGTCTTCGGCACGGAGTCCGGTGGCAGGGCGAAAAACCGCCCTATGGGACCCTTGGGCTTTGCAACGGGGGGGTCAGATTCTTGCGGCTTCTGCACGACGTTTCGCTCTACGTTTAATGTTCGCCTGGACGACGAAATAGTCGATCAATGGGGCGAAGACATTGCCAAACAAGATAGCAAGCATCATCCCCTCCGGAAAGGCTGGGTTGATCACACGGATCATCACAACCATGAAACCAATAAGGGCTCCGTAAATATAGCGGCCGAGATTTGTGTGGGCCCCGGAAACAGGTTCGGTCACCATGAAGACAAGTCCGAACGCATAGCCGCCAACGACCAGGTGCCAGTACCACGGCATGTCGAACATCGGATTGCTGTCAGAGCCGATGAAATTCAGCAGCGTCGAAAACGCGATCATGCCGCCAAGACAGCCGGCCACCATGCGCCAGTTCGCAATCTTCGTCGCAAGGAGGAAAATGAGTCCAAGCAGGCAGGCCAGGGTCGAGGTCTCACCGATGCAGCCCTGGATGGTGCCGATGAACGCATCGAGCCAGGTCACGCCATTGGCAGCGAGTTCTTGATACCCGTCAGAGGCTGAGATCGAGAGCGCCGTCGCACCAGAAAAGCCATCCACCGGCGTCCAGATCGTGTCACCGGACATTTGGGCGGGATAGGCAAAATATAGGAAAGCGCGGCCGGTGAGAGCCGGGTTCAGGAAGTTCTTGCCGGTGCCGCCAAACACTTCCTTCCCAATCACAACGCCGAAGGAGATCCCGAGGGCGACCTGCCAGAGCGGGGCATTCGGCGGCATGATCAACGCATAGAGCATCGATGATACGAGGAAGCCCTCATTCACTTCGTGTCGGCGCACGGTCGCGAAGAGCACTTCCCATAAGCCACCCGCGACAAGTGTCGTGATGTAGATCGGCAGGAAGAACAGCGCCCCATGGGCAAAATTGGCGAAGGGATTATTCGGATCGAGGCCAACCCCGATCGCCTGTAGGAGTGACCCACGCCAACCAGGGGCATCCAGCTCGGCAATGGCCAGATTCACCTGCAAGCCTGTATTGTATAATCCAAAGAAAATACAAGGAACTGTCGCGATTACGACATAGGTCATAATGCGCTTCATATCGACATAGGAACGGGCATGCGGGGCGACCGTCGTGACCGTTTTGGGGGTGTAGACGAAACTCTCCACCATTTCATAAATGGGGAAGTACCGTTCCCACTTTCCACCCTTCAGAAAGTGCGGTTCGATATTATCGAAGAAAGTGCGAACGCCCACGGCTTAGCCGTCTTTCTCGATTTTTGTCAGGCAGTCCCTAAAAGCCATGCCGTACTCATATTTTGCCGGGCACGCGAAGCCGACAAGGCCCAGATCTTCCTCGTCGAGTTCCAATGCACCTAAATCCTGTGCCGCATCGGTATCCATTACCAGAAGTGCGCGCAAGAGTTGGGTGGGCAGATAGTCCTGCGGCATAAGTTCCTCAAACGTCCCGAGCGGAACCATGGCCCGCCGGCCGCCATTGAGGTTTGATGTGAGCGAATAGAGTTTCTTCGACATGGCCGATCCGAGCACGGGTTGGAACGCGAACTTGCTCGCCATGGGGCGGATCCAGCCGAGCGGGATCTGCTTGTGGTCTTCTTCAATGGCTGTGATCTGCCGGGCATACCGGCCAAGATATGCGCTGGGTCCTTCGCCGGCCCGGCCGCTGAGAACCGAACCGGATATGATTCGCAGCGGAACGTCTTGGGTGATTTCGCCGCTGGTAAGCTCTGCCATCGATGCGCCCATAACCGTGCGAACGAGGCGAGGCGTGTGAAAAAGCGGGCCGGACATCGCGATGACGCGCTCCGGATTGATCCGACCTGTCTGCATCAGCCGGCCAATGGCGATAACGTCCTGATACCAGATCGTCCAAACGGTTCGTTCGGTCGACGGGGGCTCAAGGAAATGCATATGAGTGCCAGGCAAGCCGGCAGGGTGCGGCCCGGAAAACTCGGCAACCTGTACATTATCGATACTGTCGCCCGGCACGTCCGCGCCGGTTTCGCGGCACAGATAAGTCTTGCCGTCCGTCAGCTTTGCGATGGTCTTGAGCCCGTCCTCAAATGCGTCGCGCGCCTCGTTGATGATCAATTGCGGGTTTGGCGCGAGAGGTTCTGTATCCATCGCGGTCACATAAATCGCCGCAGGCGTTGACGCTGGGTCGGGCACTTTCGAATAGGGACGGGTCCGGAAAGACGTCCAAAGGCCACTGGCACAGAGACGCTCCGTGATACCAGACCGATCATCAGAATTGCCAATGGCCGTGAAGTCGACCGGTGACGCAGCGCTATCATCCACCTCAATCACAACGCTGATCAGCACGCGCCGGTGGCCGCGATTGATAGACTTGATCCGACCAGACACGGGCGCAACGACCGCTGCATCAGGCGTATCCTTATGGGCAAAGATCTTCGCGCCTGCGGCGACGGTTTCGCCTTCCTGAACCGCCAGGCGCGGTTTCAGTCCGACATAATCTGCCCCGAGAACGGCAACGGTATGGACGGGTGGCCCGTCATGGATCTCCTGATCCGGTGCACCGTTGACCGGCAAATCAAGGCCTTTTTTGAGCTTCATCGCCAAGGAACTGCTTTCTTCGCTAGCCAGTAGGTCAGTTTGCAACACTTAATCGCGTTTTGCCGAATTCGACGGCCTCCTATACACCCAGATTGCAGCGGTTGAACCCCGGTACAACAGTCTTTGTCGCCGCACCCTTTTCGAACTATGCCGTTTCAATCAATCAAGTTGCGGTGGGACCATTAATGCAAAACGAGATTTCCATGAAGAGGCCGCTTTGTTTTCGATGCGTGATGGGGCTCATATCCCTCATTTTTGTGGGCCTTCTGGCGAGCTGCGGGTCACAACCGGTCACCCTATCGTTGACCGGTGAGACCTGGGGAACGACGTATAATATCGTGATTGTCGATCGTTCAGACACGCTGGATCCGGGGGATGTCGAGGCTGCGATCGAGGCCGTGCTCGTCGATGTGGACAGCGCCCTGTCGAATTGGAACCCCAGCTCGGAAGTTTCGCAGTTCAATGCCACCGACACAACCGAACCTGTCGCAATTTCAGAACACCTCGCCGATGTGATTTCAACGGCCAATCGGGTGCACGATCAAAGCCTCGGCCGATTCGATCTGACGCTTGGCCCCTTGATCGATCTCTGGGGGTTCGGCACCCGAAAGCCGGACACGCCTCTGCCGAGTGATGAAGCTATCCAAACCGCGCTGACCAAAGTCGGTCAGCTGGACGTTCTGACCTTTAACGAATCCGCCCGCACACTTCAAAAGACCGACCCGGAGGTGAACATCTATCTTGCCGCACTCGCCAAAGGATATGGGATTGATCAAATTGCCCAATCCCTCAGCGCGATAGGCGCAACAGATTATCTGGTGGAAGTGGGCGGAGATCTCACAACAGCGGGTCTCAACCCCGAGGGAGATGCCTGGCGGATCGGGATAGAGGTCCCGGATTCGGCACCGGGGGCTGTTCAGGAAATTGTTGAGTTAACCGGCCTGGCAATGGCGACATCCGGCGATTATCGCAACTATTATGAAGTGGAGGGCGTTCGCTACAGCCATATTATTGATGGCAAGACAGGGAGGCCCATAACCCACACAACAGCCTCGGTGACGGTGATCGCCGAAACGGCAACGCTCGCCGATGCCTGGGCGACGGCGCTCCTTGTCCTTGGAGAAGAAGCCGGGCTGGACGTCGCAAACCGCCTGGATCTGGCCGCCTATTTTATTGTGCGGGACACAAAGTCGTCAGACACCGTGTTCAGAACCGTGACATCTCGGCGCTTTGAGGAATTGCAAAACGGCGGGTAAGCTCCTACGTCGTCTGAAACGAAACAGAGATCTGCTTTGACAACATTCATTTTCGCATTCGGATTCCTGATGGTGATCATGCTTGGCATGTCCCTTGGTGTGCTTTTGATGGGCAAGACGATCAAAGGCAGTTGCGGTGGTCTCAATGCCATTTCCGGTGCAGATCAGTGCTTGGTGTGCAAGAAGGACGTCGATCCAAACAGTCCTCTGCGGGATCGACTGCACTGCCCGCGCGCAAAGCAGATGATGGAACGAATGGAAGAAGCAGGGGCTTAACCGCCGCTCCTCCACCACATAAACAGCGGAATCCAAATCAAGGACGTTGTGATCAAACCCTTCACGGCTTGATAAATGATCCATGCCCAGAATAGCTCCTTCCGCCGATGCTTGAGGGATCCAAGCCAGGCCAAGGGAGACAGTTTCTTTGGTGCTTCTTCTGACACGGTTACGGGCGTCTCTGGAATTTCGCTCATACTCAACGCTCCGACAAACACCACTGATCGCATTTGGGCGTCAAGCAGGCGTTTGTTCTACTTGATAACCGACCACGGCAGGTATCCGTTGCAACGGACGCCGACGCAAAGGGGCAAGCGGTCGCAGATGACAAAGTCCTTCATGCTGGAAAACGATGGGATGATGTTCAGCTTGCCGACCGGATCAAACGATATCAACCGATCGAACGAGTTTTGACGCGTCACTGCTGAGGTGGTGCAGGACGGGTCAACACGAACAAGGCTGCAAGAGACAATACTACCGCCTGGATGATCAGGACGATCGGCGGCACCTGCAACGCGACGGAGAGACCGAAGACAGCCACCATCGAGACGGCGGACAAGATTTTCGCTTTCCGCCCGATCGAGCCGTTTTCGTTCCAGTTTCGAATGAGGGGACCAAAAATCTTGTGGCGCAGGAGCCAGGCATGGAGCCGGTCCGATGACCGCGCAAATGCAAAGGCCGCTAGGAGGATGAAGGGGGTGGTGGGCAATAGGGGAAGGACCACGCCCAAAGCGCCGAGACCCAGCGCCGCGAGCCCAATCAGGATCCATATGGCGCGCATTGGCCCCGATGGTTTCTCTCGTTTGGTCACAGATATCGCTGAAGGGTCAGAGGGCTTTGACGTCATGGGTACCGCTTGCCTGGTCCGCCCGTTCAAAAAAGCGGTTATGTCTGGCGCGCAGCTTATGCCTTATCCCCGATATCCGGCAAGGCTCTTCGCTTGCGATCATGAACATGTAGAATGGTGGTGTGGACAATACTCGATAGGGTGATCTGTGCTGTCTGTGGAGGCGATCTCAAGACGTGTGGCGTGCATCGGCCTGCTCGCTGCCGGAGCTTGTGCATCAATTCCAACGACCCCGGTATCACTGCCAGACGGCTTTGTTCGGTTAAGGAGCGTTGCGCCGACAATTGTTCAGGATATCCGCTATGCAAGCGCGAACAATTTTCTTGGTCGCCGCGTTGACGGCTATGAGGCCGCCGAGTGTATTCTCGCAAGGCCCGCCGCTGAGGCGCTTGCCAGGGTGCAAGCCGAGCTGTCCGATCAGGGCCTCGTACTTATCGTCTTTGATTGTTATCGCCCGCAACGCGCTGTCGACGATTTTGTGGGTTGGAGCGAGACCCAAGAGGTGCGAACGAAGCATGTGTACTATCCGAATCTGCAAAAGGAAAATTTGTTCAAAGAGGGGTATATTGCGCGCCGGTCCGGTCATAGCCGCGGGTCGACCGTCGACCTCGCTCTGGCAAAACAGAACACCTCATATTTGAGCACTCAGCCTAAAGACATACCGTGTACAGATTTTACGGGGGCGGCGCGGTCAGACGATTATCTCGACTTCGGAACGGCCTATGATTGCTTCGATACGTTGAGCAATACGGACGATCCGCGTATCCAGGGCGGTGCAGCGCAGAACCGAGCACGCCTGGTCGAGATCATGAAAGCGGAGGGGTTTGTGAACTACCCCCTCGAATGGTGGCATTTTACATATCAGCCCGAGGCATTCCCGGATCAATATTTCGATTTTCGGATTGAATGACGGCCCAAGATTGGGTGGGTGTCCAAACAGCTATTGAAAGCTTGAGCAATGGGATTGTGTCACCTCGTTGGCGCCTTGGCCTGACAGGTGGTCTACGCGAAGATCTGGATCTGCACTCGGATTGTTCAGGGCGTCCACAATCTGAGTGCCAACCAAATTTGCCGTCCCATGCATGATGCAATTGATGGAATTGGACGTGTCCTCAAGCAGCGTCCACCCAAGGAGCGCCGTGGTGGCATTCGTCTGACGATCGTTTTGGGCAACTTCCAGCGGCACCGGAATCCACGACGCAGCAATAACGCTGTCATGAGGGTCACCTGAGGTCCGTAAGGGCAGACGCTCGATTAACTCGTGAAGGACAGGTTGGCCGCGTTGTCGCTTATCACTGAATTGGTCGGTGAACCGATCAGGGTGTGTATCATCCGGCGCGCGCCGGTCGAAAATTTCGTCACACATGCCTGACGCGCCAAATGTATACCCGGTAAGTGAATTGCACAGCATTCTGATGGGCGCGCGGCTTGCGGCCCCTCGCGCCTTTAAAACGGCTGACGGAACTTTCAAGATCTCATCTTGTTTCTTGGGCCTGCGATTGTCTGCTTCTTCAGCTTTTTCGGCAATGGAGAGGCTGTGCAGATGTAGAACAATGACATTCAATTTGGCCCCATGGTCCTCTGCCGCGGAGCGGAGCGCTGCCAGAGATTGGATGGCGGTCAGCGTTCCGGAATTGTCGAGATAACCACCATCGACAAAGAAGTGGCGCTCCCATCGGCCATCGGAGTCCCGCGTTTCGATCACCCCGGTTGGGTTCGACCCTGGAAACCTGGCCGACAAGTGCGCAGCGGCTGAGAGGGGCAGGGTCAATTCGCGGTGGTGGCAGGCATCCGTGCGCTCTTGAGCGTAGAGGAGCTGTTGAACAATTGGAACGGAACCGCAGAATGTGGCTCCAGCACGTCCATTGTCATCGGGTGCGTCCGCTCCTTCAAATGTCATGACGTCCACATTGGAGGTCGCCATTTGGAAACCGCCATTCTCATAGAAGGTCGAAAAGAAGACGATCGGGCCGGGGTCTTTTGTGTCGTCCTTTGATCTGAGATCGGTGCGACCGGCCATATAGGCAATATGTTCCAGCGGCAGATCGAGCGTCTTCGGCGGAGACGGGCCCGTCCGGCGAACATCGCATGGGCTGGTGAGGGGAAGGTCCGCCGTCGGCGCCCGCCCCTCGCCATTTGTCTGTTCGCGCAGCGCTGCCTCGAATACATTCGTTAGGCGGCATTCAAAGAAGTCAGCTCTGTCGAACACGCCGCGATGGTCACCCTCATCCGCGCGGAGGGTGTCAGGATTGTGCTTGTTTGCGTCAAACAATCCCAACACTCTGTCTGGCAGCTGGACGGGAAACGCAGCGGTCAGAACGTCCCCGCCGAACAGACCGGCAAAGAGGGGTGACATATAATCTGCGCGCAGCGTTTTATCGATGATGTCGTGGCGGTCGCCTGGTGTAAGGTCCTGTTGCTGCCGCTCTTCGTGGACCGCGGCGAGATAAACCGCACTGCCCACCGAGCCGCCTGAAACACCATTGATCGAAAACACATGGTCCAGCAGTCGCGGTTGGGGCCCCTTACAAAGCGGCGACAAGGCCCGGTCTGCGCTTGGCAGTCCGCCGCAGTGATGCATGAGGGCCGTGTCCAGATGCGACAAAAAATAGCCCGCATGAGCCCCAGCTCGGATGCCACCCCCCTCGGCCAAGACAATAATCGCGGGTATCGCAGGTGTATCGAGCACTGGCTCGGTCGTCGGTTCTTCACCGTCCGTCGATGTGTCCGCGGACTCTTCTTCAGGTCCGGTTTTTCGAACCTTAACCCACGCATTTGCATGATCTTCCAGGGACAAGACGCGGGGATCAATCCCGGTCGTCTGATTGCTGTTAGACTGTGCATCGCTCGTGTGTTGCGCCTTGGCTGGCGCTGCCGTCTCCAGGGACGGATAAATGTTCATTCTATGAACGTGATGGGCCTCACCATAACTGAGGAACAGAAGCGGGCTCAGAAATGTGATCGTCGGCAATCTGCCAATGGCGATGCGCAAGCCGCCTTCCTGTTCGCCCCAGATCTCTTTGCGTTTCCAAATGGCAACAGCGATCAGAACAAAGAAGGCCGACGATCCGAGGAAATCCAGCGACAGCGGGTTGAACCGGAGTGTTCCAATCGTGATTTCAAGCAATGAAACAACACTATCGATGATCAGAACCGTCATCAAAAAGGAAAATATCAACAGCTTGGCGCTGTAGAAATTGGGTTGGTCGATCGGTCGTGCGCCATGAGATCTGACGTGACGGGCGGCCCGCTCCGTGAGACCGGACAGCACCAGTGTGATCCACAAAGTTCCGATAAGGCAAACCCCGAGGGGGCCGAGCAAATTCACCACCCAGGGGATCCAGAGCAGGATGATGATCCCAAAGACGAGGACCTTGCGCAGCCGATTGAACGTTCGTTCCACCTTAGGGTCGATGATAATGTATCGAGATGTTTGCCCCTGATGCAGACGGATCACTTTGGGATTGAAGAAACGGAACAAGAAGTGAATGAGAACAAAGGCACCGAAGAAGGTCCAGGTGCCAAACATGAAGCTCTCATGGGTGCCTTGGCCAATGATCTGCAGCAATGCGAGTGCGGAGGCGGTGCCGGCGATTCCAGCTTGCGCTATCCCATGGTCAGAACGCGTTAGAAACAGACCCAGTTGCAGGGCACGGTATCCACTGCTCTGAACCAAATCCGGATGCGGGATATCGTTCACGGCCGCATATTTCAGGGCGACCTTTGGGTTAAACCACCTTGCTAAGCGTCGATACAGCCAGCCGCCCAGAACAGCTGCGGGAAGCGCCCACCAGAGTTCTTTTGAATCAAAGCCGAACTGGAACCAGATGCTCATGCTCATGAACAGGAGCGGTAGAAATACGCCGCAGAAATAGGCAAACCCCAAGCGCAATTCGATGCTCGGGTCGACCGGGTCTTCTGAGGAGGCCCCTTTATGATCGACGACATCGAGATAGTTGCGGCGGGTAACAGCAGAAAGAATAAATGCCGTGTACATCATGACAATGCTGTGCACGACGAGCAGGGCCACGGGGATCAGGCTTGTGAAGCCCTCAGGACTGGAGAAGGTATCGAATGAGGCGCGCGCCGTAAATTTGACAATCGCGCGGCCCTGATCCGGAATGGCTGAGGCGGCAGCAACAATGAACAGGGAGAGCGCCACAGGCCAAGTGGGCCGTAGGGCGCGATAACTCGCTTGGCTGAAAACGCTGAAGGCTGCCCCGGTGGAGGGGGCGAGTTTCTGAAACGTTGTCAGGACCCAGTTCAGCATTTGACTGACTAACTCAAATCCGGTTCGAAATTATTGCTTTCAAGCTCGCGAACGAGATAGTCGAAATGCGAGGGCAGATAGGCAACGATCCCAATCGTATCGAGATCATCAAGGCCGAACTTTGAAGATCGTTTTTCAAACAGATTGCGCAAGCAGATAACCATCTGATGGGCAACAAGTGAGGGGTGGGCCCCGCCGTCACCGGACCCGATCAGGGGAAACAGAATAGATTTGATAGCGATCTTCTCTCTGCTGGCGCGCCGTCTTTCTGTCTCTTTGCGAAACGCGTTGACCTCTCTGAAGACATTGCCAATGCATTTTTCAATCTGGCCGCCTGACTGAAACCCGTGCGTTTGCTCGTTTGGTTCAACCGATGCGAGATGGGCGACGCACTGCACCTTGTTCTTGGCCGATAGATCGCTGGCCAGCTCTGTCGGCGTGATAAAAACTTCACCAATATCGACGCGGGGCTGCGTGCCGATTTTTTCGGCGAGCGCCAGACCCAGCGCGTCTTTCCGCCGAAAAATATTGTAGGGAGGCTGGCGCACAGACCCAAGTTTCCGGATCGTCGCGGATACTGAATTGTCCCAGAAGCGCGCCATCTCCATATAGGTGTTCTCAGAATTCACCCAGACATCGAAGTCTCTGGCTTTGGCGATATCACCTTTCCAAATGACGATCTTCGGGCGGGGGCGGTCGCCGTTTTGCTCGCAATATCTCCAGGCATGAGTATGGGCTCCGGTGGCGTTGAAGTCCCGCTCCCGAGGCCGGATGGTGAACGCACGCGAACTCTGAATATCGTTCGTCCAACGGGCGACTTGGGGCGTGCCCAGACCTTCGGTCATATTGATGGCTTTTGTCGTCCAATCCGGATCAGCCACATTGAGATATTCGAAGGGCTTGTCATCTTTGTGCGCGAACCGGGCATTGGTGAATGCTGGCATGCGGCCATCATCGGACAGAGCAAGCGTGACGCCGTTGGAGACGGTTTGACGGATGCCAAGAATGTAGAAGGCGGCCGGGTTGTAATTGAGATCGATGATCGCGAGCTGGGCATGTGTCAGGTGACGAATGAAATCAGCATAGAAATGCCTCGCCTCATCGATCGAGCGGCCATTATAGATCTCATCTGTAATAATTTCATCGGTGTACAGATCGTGGAAGTTGGCGGCCTTTATGCCGTCGATTTTTTCTTCCAGCAGATCCTTCAGTGAGGCGACATGCTCTCTGAGTGGACTATCCTTCGTCGACACAGAAATAAGCCGATCAAGGACGACCGCTTCGCCTAGTTTGTTTGATTGGTTCACCCCCGACATAACTCAACAGCCTTATTTCAACTCGATGTCCATCTTTTCGGCGGAGCTTTTGCGGCGCATCCACTCCGCGGCCGCCAAGGCTTTGCCGTCCTGGATCTCTCCCTGTTCCACGGCCTCCAAAAACGCTTCAGGTTTCATGAAAACGCGCCGGATGTCCTCCGTGTCGTCACCATAACTTTCATCGTCTTCGTGCTCATGATCGAGAAGGGGCGTATCCGGAGGAACTTCAACACGGCCATAATAAAGATGGATCCGTTCCGAGCAGGCACCAGGCGATGGGTAATAGGAGGTGATGAACTCAACACGGTCCGGCTGCAGATTTGTTTCCTCAAAACACTCTCGGCGAAAGGCTTCCAGCCAGGGTTCTCCAGGTTTCTGCATACCAGCCATAAGTTCGAGAAGACGGCCGGCATGCTCGCCCTCATGCACCTTGTCGAGATCCGGCATACCGGTTTCCGGATCGATAAGTGTCGGCATACGGAACTGTTCCACAAGCAGCAGAAAGTCTTCATCCGCGCGCCTGATATGGAGAAGTCCAGCCACAGCGTCACCGCGAAAGACATTCACGAGGGTCGCCTTGGCGTTCTCCTCATTCTTATCATACTTCGGAAACTCCACATCGTATCGATCGAGACGCAGGAAGTTGCCGAGCTTTGCCATTTGCTCGTGCGTTTTGAAGCGTACCCGTCTCACGATGTCTCGCCGCCATTGGAACTCGGTCGCGCGCCAAAGGCGCGTCCGATATGTGCGTTGATTGCAATTCCCACGATATCTCCTCCCAATATGACCACAGCGTTTCGCTAGCCACCCCAAATGGATTTTGCTCGCGCCAGGAGGCGTATGCGGTCATCAATCCCGTTGAACTTGCCATTGATGCGTCTTGTCACTTCGCGAACATCGTCCGCATCGGCGGCGGCATTAATGTTGCGGCTATCCCAATAGTCTGCAGCGACCGCGAGCGCAATTTCCGGATCGTTTGCGACTTGGTCCGGATTGTCTTCAAGGTCCAGTCCAAGCCGGCTGCCTATATTGCGATAGTTCTCTCGTCCGGTGAGCTGAATATATCCACGGCCACGATAACGCCAACCATCCCCCGACGCTTCGCTGCCATTCCCTATGCGATCGGCATATACTTTATTGGCGATCCGCTCAGGCTGGCGGGCAAACGCTTCTGCGTCTGCATCTGTGGTGAAGTATTTGCCAAATATGTCGCGCAAGCCTTCGGCGCTGTAGTTCAGATTTTCTTCGCGGCGCGTGAAATGAGCCGACTCATGGGCAATCTGAGCCATAAAGTGACTAAATCTGCGCGGTGTTCTGTTGATGTCATACTTGGCAACGACGTCATTCAGTGTCCTGAGCAGGGATTCATTGAGCTCGTTGGCATAATTGCCAACAAAGTTCTGCACACGTCGGATAGCGTCCTGAACATTCAAAAGGAGGGACAGATCCGTATTTGGTGCAGGTTTTGGGGCCTGCGGCGCAAGAAAAGCCTTGGCGACGTATCCTTCTTCCAGCAAATTGCCGGCCTCTGTCGATACTTTCCACCAATCCAGATCGCTCGAATCCTCAAGCTTCATGACAATCGTTCCGTAGCTCAGTCTCATAATGACATTGCTGGCGGTTGTCGGCTGTTCCCGAAGATTGAGGCTGCTGGCGATCACTTCGTAAAGGCTGCGTGCAAGCGGTGTGCTTTCAACCTCAGTGGGGGCGTTAGACGTCTCGTCTGTTGACGCACCACGCGGTTCTTGCACGCCATGGGTTGCGAGAAACTTCCTATGGGAATAGCCGTCGACGCGATACCGGTCGCTGAATTCGGCCCTGATTTTATACCAATTTCCGTTCCACAATCGATCATCCAGTCGATTCACGACCATTTTGTGTGGCATGGCATCCAGGACTCTACTGTCCTGGCTCGGGAGTTCCCGGATCTTTAATCCGCGTTCGGCGGTGACTTCGAGTACTTGCATTTTTCGTCCACCCAACGAAAATCGTTGCAAAGGTTCCATAACCTGTTTGTATATAGCAATGACATTAGGGGACGGTGTCAATGTCGTTTCTAGTAGCCCTTGCAGCATTTGCCGCGATTATTTCGGTTTATTCGACGATCGTGACAGTATTGGTGGAGGGGTTGCATAAAGTCCTCGGGCTCCGCAGTTCCGGTCTGAACGAGATGCTGCGGACCTTTCATGACGAGACACTGTCCAAGCTTCAACCCGATCAAACATACGACCATGAAAGAGCGTTCGCCGACGAGGAGAGTAAGGGCCCCTCTAAAGGCGCAAAACGGTTTGCGGACAAGATAGCGCTCGCTGAATCCTCCCAGAGCCCGAAATTCTGGTATGCCAGCCGCTGGCCGCTGATTGGCCGCTTCTTCAAAGAGCGACGACGGACCCTGACAACTCTGGAATTCGTCGAATGTCTGGCAGAAACGCCAGAGGGCGCTGCCCTTCAGCATTATCCGAGGGCCGAGCTAAGACAGGCGCTCGGCGTTGCCGCCTATCAGTTCGAGCGCCTTGGTGAACGGCACAATACCTATTTCCGCTCACGCGCGAACATGCTTGCTGTTTTGGTCGGCATTGCTGTTGCCGCTTTTGCCAATTTTGATGCGATTGCTGTGTTCAGAGCTCTGTCAACAAATGCCGAACTGTCCTCCCGAGTGACCCTGGCGATAAATCACGAACGTCTGGAGCTCATTAATCAGTTCGCCAATGATGGCGATGCGTCTGGCATCGCGCTTCTGGAAGACGATTTTACGGATCTTGCCGGGAATGTGCGTTCACTGGGCGTGCCGATCGGCCGGAAAATGTTTCCCCATTGCGAGGGCTATGCGTACACGCTCGAAGATGCCCGCCAGGCTGATGATGCCGCAACCCGCGGTGAGGGGCTGGGGGAAAGTGACTATTATGATGTGCGCTGCGCGAAAGTGCGTCAGCAGCCCGTCAACTTGATCTGGAAACAGAGCTTCGGAGAATTCAGGACGAGCGAGGCGAGGAGACCGGGGAATGTCGTGATCGATTGGTTGGGATACCGCTGGACGCGTATCGCCGCTGTCCGGCATAATCTCGAGACCTTCCTTTACTGGCTGCTCGGCGTTTTCGTTGCCGGCGGATTGCTAGGGCTTGGTGCACCTTTCTGGTTCAAGATATTCACGCGGCTTTCGTCTGTCGCACGTCCGGCTACTGGCGCAACGCTGTCTACGGTCAACGCAACCGATCTAACCTCCGAACAAAAACCTCTTATCGCCGCCGATGATGTGTCTGTTCGCAACGGCGTCAGAAGCAGCGACCCGGAAATCATAGATCAACTGGAACGTGGCTATGTGATGGTGTTGACCAGCCAGACGGACGGAATCATATCGCCCTTGGAGGCTGCGACAAAGCACGCGTCGCTTGAAGATGCCAAGCCCGGCCGGCAGTTTGGAACCCGGCCATCTGACCACGATCCCGACATTGGGCAAGGCTAGAATGTGCAATCATCGGACACGGTGTGAAAGGCTATGACCCACGTCACCGGTATCCTGTTCGCCGTTCGCGCAGCCTTTGTGCTCGTTGATGCCGCCAGACGTCGTCGACACAAACGCCTTGCCAGAATCACGATTGACTATGCCTTGCCGGACATTGAGCAAACCTCTCCGGCGATCCAAGCCTATGTCATCTACAATTCAGACGACAATTGGGATCCGGATAAGCCCCAAGGGTCAATCCTTACGCAATACGAAGATCTCTTCTTCGATGCGCCAGGCGGGCAAGGAAAATTGTTCCTGCCCGGTGTATCTCCCGAGCGGAAAGCCAGGCTCGTATCAGCACTGCTGGAAATTCCGGACGATGACGACGCCTTGGATGACATTCCCTGGATGTGTGAGCATCACGCGCTGAGAAGTTGGGTTGATCTTGGGGATACGGACCGAAAAGACCGGATGCGGCTCATTTTTGGCCTCAGCAATGTCGCCCTCGATTTTCTCGGCACACAAACACACCGGCTCGGCTTAAGGCCGAGAGCAGAGACAATTGTCGCCGGACTAACGGGCAGTGTCTCCGGAAAAATGGCACGTATGCTGACAGATGACGATCTCGGCAGTGCCGGTCAGACACTCGGCCGGCATGTCTTGGAGACGATGTTGGAAAGCAGCCTGGATCTTGCTGAATCCCATGCCCATTTGTTTTCCGACGAAAAGCCGATCCAAGCGCTCGTCTCTGCTGCGCTCGGGCCATTGAGGGACGTGAACGAGGCGAACCGCGGCGAGCAGTTCTTTACAGGGGCGCGGCTTCAAAGATTGCGTGAAACCCTGCGTGGGCCAGTCGCTGTCAGCGTTCTGCAGTCGCTCCACGACAATCGCCACGATCTGTTCGATGGCGACTATCCTGAAAAAGAAAGTGCCGCCGGAATTGTCACCGATGCGTTTCTTGAAGGTCTTATTTCCGATGTTCAGGATGGCGGAAACATCCGCGATGTTTTCACGCCGGATTTCGTGGCGCGGGTGTATCCCAAGGTTTTGACGGCCGTGGGGGAGGCGCCGGAGGCATTTATCACCGGCAAGGGGCAGGCCGCCGCGCTGGGGCGCGATTATCTGAGCGGACTTGCCCAAGCCGTGAACCTCCAAGCAGGGGCCGGCGGACCGCAACTCGCCCAGTCGGTCATCGAGCTTGGCGTGAATGTGGCGCGCAAACATGCGGGCATATATCTTGAGCAGACGACCGAAGCTCTGCTGGCTGAAGCGGCTGAAAAGTCGGGCCTGGAGGGACGAAGTCCCTGGTCCCTCGTGCAAATCCGCATCGCATCTCATATCGCTAATGAGATCATCGGCAATGCGGGCGGTGGCCGGTTTGGGCTCGACAGCCTGCGCGATGTGACACAGCGCAGTTTTTTGATGGAACTCGTCGGGATCTTGGCAGATGAAGTTGCGCAAACGCCCTCGCTTCTCGTCGGCGGCACGGCGAGCCCGGAGCTCACAAACATAGCCCGCGGGGTTGCCGCCTTTGTCGCAAGCGAACATGCCGATCTCCTGACGCGCCAAGACTGGCGACGCGTAACCGCGAAGGCCGCCTCGCTGGCAATGGCCAATCCCGGACGACTGTTCGACCTTGAGACCGATAGCCCTGAGACGTTTCTCGCCGTCTCGCTCGTTCAACGCATTCTCTCCGCGGCCCATGAGACCACGTCGGCGGTCGCAGCCGGACAGCACCCGCCACGGCGGCCTGATCAATTGCTGTTCGGTCAGACCCTTGTCTCTGCCATAGAAGAGACGCTGGACCTGGCGGTGGCGCATACGCGTCAGCTGGCCAACCCCCGCAGCCAAGATAGTCTCATTGACTTCATGACCCGGCTCAACGCCATGGCAGGCAATCCGGAGCGCGGTCTATCTGCCGGCGAATGGCTGACGGCCTTTAGATGGTTTGGGGCCGACGCGATCGCATCGGGCGGTTTGGACATGAGTGACGCGGAGCTGGTAAAAATCGTCGAGACGCTCGGGCGGGGAGAGGGCGCAAGGCAACCGGCATCTGTATCAGCGGCAAATGGTCTGCCACCCGGCGCGGCGATAAATGGCGCAACGGCTCCTGAAGACATTGAAGAAGTTTATTATCGACCCGCTATCGTGGAGGACGCTTTAGGATGACCAAATTTAACTCATCTGCATCATTTGCCGCCGCCTTTGTTTTACTCTGTGCCTCTTGCGCCACCGGCACATCGGGTGTCGTTGGAGTGAAGGAAACCCAAGCGGTCGAAAAAAAGATTTCCAGCTTGCGGGACAGATTGGGCGACCCTCGCACAGAAGCCGTGATACTGGATGATCTTGAAAAGCTGGCCCTGAGGTCCGAGGCTGGTATTCAGAGGACGGAGAGTTCAAGCGCCGTAACATTCGCATGGACTGTCCTGGCAGCATACGCCTATGAAGGGATGACGCTGTCCCGCAACGCGGATGCCGAGACCTATCGACGGGCTTATAACAGCGCCGTCAAATATGCTGACTCGGCCAGCAACATTTGCTTGAACGACTTCAAGACGATTGACCCGCAGCAAGGAAATCTATGCAGCGCGGCCTTTTCAGCTCGAAGCCTGACCGACAGTCGCAAGACCGTCCGCGATCTGGGAGACGCGGTCCTTTCAGCGATGACGGGAGACGCCACATCGGACGCCGATGCTGCAGAACGATGGGCGCGTGTCTCGCGCACCTCAGATGCATTTGGTCAATATATCGAAACGAGCTGGCCGAGTTTCTCTTCGGCGCTGTCATCAATTCCGGGTACGGAGGAGGACAAGGCCGAAGCGACGGCGACTTTCAGGTCAGCGGCAATGCGGACGGCGTGCCGCATTGACCGTGCCCAGGCCCAAACGGATTTCTCGCCAGACTTTGCGCCCGTTGATACCCCCTTCTACAAAGCAAAAGTCTCTTACTGGACGGCGATGGCCAGCGCGGCTGATTTCCTGGACGTTGGCGGCGGTATTGCGGCGTGCGAGCAAGATCCAAATGACGTCAACTGTATCCGCCAGAAAACCCACCGGATATCAGCCGAGTGCAACGCTGCAGCAGATGCAGAGCAAACAAGCTAAGGAGCCCTGCTCGCAAGAGGAGAGAGGGGCAGAGAGCCTCGAACCTGGACAAAGCTCTCTAGCCGCCGGCGATTTCCGCTTCGACCGCGCGGAAGAGCAATTGCAGACTCTTGATTAGCCGCTCCCGCAAATCCTCGCCAACAAAATGCTGAATATAATTGTGCGCCTTTGGAAACTCGTCCCGCGCGGCCTCAGCGCGGTCTGCGAAGCCCTTTAGATCGGTTGATCCCTGCTCTCGCGCGTATTGCAAGCTGGCCATCTCGGCGACAAAGAAGGCCGCCGTCTGAAACATAATCGCCGCCCGTTCTTCGCGAACACCGATGGATACGAGAAAGTCAGCCACGGTTTCGATCAGTCTTAAACCGCTCGGCGTGTGCAATACGCCGTACGTAATGATTTTCGAAATGCCAGGATAGGTGACAAGCACGTCGTAAAGGCGGAGCGCGAAGTCTGTGAGCCGCAGCTGCCAAGATTTTTCTTCATCGGCCAGACGGGCCAACGTGTCCTCGTCCAATGCTTCGCGGAGAACAGCCTCCACAATCGCTTCGACGAGGGCATCTCGATTTTCAAAGTGCCGATAGATGGCCATCGGCCAAACATCGAGGCGCGCTGCGAGATCCCTCATGGAGAAGTCGATCCCGTCTTCCTGGACGAGTTGAAGCGCCACGTCGAGAATGCGTGGTGGTGTCAACGACTTTGCGTCTTTTGATCTTAGTGTCGCGTTCGTGGTCAAGGTCACAGTCCCCACTGCAATCATTGTCTTTCGCGCACACAGAACAGTTTGGCAATTGCCGACAGGGAATATAATTTGGAACGGCGATGTTTCAAAAGATGCATCGGCTCACCGGCGCATCTGCTTCATCACGTATCGACGAATTGAAGTCCAACATCATTCCCATCGGACCAGGCAACACGCGCAGTACGTTGTCGGCAGAAACCATTGATGGAAACGGAGACTGTCTCGGTAAGGCTCTGATGGCCGGTAAACCGCAATCGGGCACCTTGTTCGTCGACGTCCACGGCGATCGCGCGGAGTTTGAGGCCGCCTGTCAACCGAATGGTCGCGTCCTTATAGGCCGGTGCGCGCTCTCCATTGCGCGAAGGTATCTCGGCTTCCGTCACAGGAATATCTTCTGCCGGTTGTCGCAGTCCTAGAAGCTTGAGAAGTGACGTTACCATCGCGAAGGGCACCAATAATTCCGATATCTGTGTCTGACATCTTACGGTTCACAAATGGTTATTGGTCCGGAAACAGGCTGAAGAGCCTGACCGCACTTGAACAAGCAGCTTGTACACCGAAAGCACCGTTCCCACATGGTAAACCATGGCGGCTCGTATCGCTGCAGAGCAGGATACAGACGGCTGTCTCGCCGCGCAGGCCAACCTGGCGGCTCGTCTCAATTTGCCCTGCTTCAAAGGAGAGGGATACGAATGAATTTGGAACACTACACAGATCGCGCGCGGAACATGCTGCAGGGCGCGCAGACCCTGGCACTCTCCGCGGGACATCAGCAACTCACCCCCAGTCACCTATTGTCGAGCCTTCTCGAGGATCGCGACAACCTTGCAACCAATCTCATCAGGGCGGCGGGCGGTCGGCCCGAACTGGTCGAACAAGCCGTCGCGGCGTTCTTGCAAAAAATGCCATCTGTGAGCGGCGGTGATGGCCGGCTCTATGCGGCGAACGAAACTGCCAAAACCCTTGCCGATGCGGAGGCGAGTGCGAAGGCAGCAGGCGATAGCTTCGTCACAAGCGAGCGGATCTTGCTGGCGATTTCTGGCCTTAAGAAGGATGCGGCAGCGAAAGCACTGCAAGAGGCAGGGGTGACCACGGCGGGCTTGGAAGGCGCAATTGCAACCCTGCGGCAGGGCCGCACCGCCGATACTCAGAACGCCGAAGAGGGCTATGAGGCCCTTAAGAAATATGCCCGTGACCTGACCGAAGATGCGCGCGCCGGCAAGCTGGACCCGGTGATTGGCCGGGATGAGGAAATCAGGCGGACCGTGCAGGTGCTCTCCAGGCGCTCCAAGAACAATCCGGTCCTCATCGGCGAGCCGGGGGTTGGCAAAACCGCCATCGCGGAAGGGCTGGCCCTTCGTATTGTGAACGGTGATGTGCCTGAGAGCCTGAAGGATAAGAGGCTTCTTGCCCTTGATATGGGCGCGCTCATTGCGGGGGCCAAGTTTCGTGGGGAGTTCGAAGAGCGTCTCAAGGCTGTTTTGAAGGAAGTGGAGGAGGCCGCCGGCGGCGTCGTTCTGTTCATCGACGAGATGCATACGCTTGTGGGCGCGGGAAAGACGGATGGGGCGATGGACGCGTCCAATCTATTGAAGCCCGCTTTGGCGCGCGGAGATCTTCATTGTGTGGGCGCGACCACGCTCGACGAATATCGCAAATATGTCGAGGGCGATGCCGCGCTCGCACGGCGTTTTATGGCGGTCTATATCAATGAGCCGTCCGTCGAAGACACCATCTCCATCCTCCGTGGACTGAAAGGGCGTTATGAAGCTCATCATGGTGTCCGCGTGTCCGATGCGGCGCTGGTATCTGCCGCCATGCTATCGCACCGTTATATCACAGACCGGTTTTTGCCTGATAAGGCGATCGACTTGATGGACGAGGCGGCGTCGCGCCTTCGTATGCAGGTCGATTCCAAGCCGGAAGAACTCGATGAGATTGATCGCCGTCTGATGCAACTCCGTATCGAAGCCGAAGCGCTCAAGAAAGAAAAAGATGATGCGTCCAAGGATCGTCTGTCCACGATCGAAACCGAGATTGGCGAACTTCAATCCCAATCCGATGAGCTGACGGCGGTTTGGGCAGCTGAAAAGAACAAGCTGAAAGGTGCCGCATCCGCGAAAGAAGCGCTGGATCGCGCCCATGCTGACCTTGCCGACGCAGAGCGCCGCGGCGATCTCACCCGCGCGTCTGAACTGAAATATGGTGAGATTCCCAAACTCGAGCAGGAGATCGCCGCCGTTGAAGGCGGCGAGGATAGGACAGGCGGATTGGTATCGGAAGTTGTCCAGCCCGACCATATCGCGGCCGTTGTGTCCAAATGGACCGGTGTTCCCGTCGACAAGATGATGGAAGGAGAGCGAGAAAAGCTCCTCCGTATGGAAGACACGCTTCGTGGGCGTGTGGTCGGTCAGGAGGAGGCACTTTCTGCTGTTTCAAATGCTGTGCGCCGGGCGCGGGCGGGCCTTCAGGATCCAAACCGACCGATCGGATCCTTTCTGTTCGTTGGACCAACCGGTGTCGGCAAAACGGAGCTTACCAAGGCATTGGCCGAGTTTCTCTTCGATGACGAGACCGCCATTGTGCGGCTCGACATGTCGGAATTCTCAGAGAAGCATTCTGTCGCGCGTTTGATCGGGGCGCCGCCAGGATATGTCGGCTATGATGAGGGAGGTGTGCTGACAGAAGCCGTCCGCAGGCGTCCCTATCAGGTTATCTTGTTTGATGAGGTCGAAAAGGCCCATCCAGATCTGTTCAACACGCTTCTGCAAGTTTTGGACGATGGCCGCCTCACAGACGGGCAGGGTCGCACCGTCGATTTCAAGAATACGCTGATTATCATGACGTCCAATCTTGGTGCAGACGCTTTGGCCAGTGGTGACGAGGACGCGATCAGCGAGGCGCAGCGCACAGCTGTAGATGCTGCAATCCGCAGCCATTTCCGACCGGAATTCATTAATCGCATTGATGAGACCGTATTCTTCAAACGCTTGGGTCGACGCGAGATCGATGTCATTGTTGACATTCAGATTGATCGGCTTGGCAAGCTGCTCGCGTCGAGGAAGCTGTCCATCGAATTGACGGGCCAGGCGCGCAGCTGGCTGGCCGATCGTGGATATGATCCGATCTATGGGGCACGTCCGTTGAAACGGGTTATCCAGAAAGAACTTCAGGACCCACTCGCCCGGCTTATTCTAGACGGCAAGATTGGTGACGGTGACATGATCAGTGTCGATGTCGAAGGCGACAGTCTTTCGATCAATGGTGTGCCAAACGAGTTCGCAAAAGGCGTCGCAACGCTGAACTAATCAGCGTTGCGACATTTTTTGGATTGGGTTTGAATGCGCTCTGACGCAATCAGGACGGCGTCCAATTGTTCCTGCGGATAAGGTTGGAGACAATCGCCCCCAGCAGGTTGGAGTAGTCATCTGTCCACAGAGGATTGTCATCGGACTCGATATCAATCCAGCGCTCATCGTTCAGAAGTCCGCCGAGGTCTTCGGTTTTCCTCGCGAGGACAACGACCCGGCTTGTCTGAAGGAGTTCATGCTCCGGATCATCGGTCGCGTAGAAGGTTCGGACCTTCGCGACGAGGCCCATATGCTCTGCCAGGCGACCGAGTACCGGGCGCAGGTCCACATGGCGGTTTGAGATATGCATGGCGAGCATGCCGTCTTCGTCAAGGCGTGAGAAATATGTCTCGAAGGCTTCAACCGTTAGAAGGTGAACCGGAATGGAGTCGGAGCTGAACGCGTCCACCAACATCATATTGTAGTGGCCTTCAGGGTCGTCGAGCAGTGTGAACCGTCCATCACCGAGAACCACACGCGTGTTTTGACCGCAATGGGAGAGGTAATTGAACAGTTTGGGATCAGCCGCGAGCTTGGCGACCAGAGGATCGATTTCCAGGAAGGTCAGATTCTGTTGCTCGTTAACGAGACAGGCAACCGAGCCAACACCCAGTCCAAGCACAGCGACGTTCTCGGCATCCTGCCATTCGGCAAAGATCTGTCCCATCGGCGTAAGCTCATTATAGTACGTGATCGGAGCAGGGTGTTCATCGAAGTCGAGTAGCTGCGCGCCGTGAATGGTCGTGCCGTGCAGCATGATACGCATATCATCGACGATGAGAGTTTTAACGACACCGAAGAAGCTCCGGTCAGTTGTGTCTTCCGCACTCTTCGCCGTGAACAGGCCATGGGTCGTCAGCGCAAGGGCTGCAGCGGCTATGAAGGCCGCAAGTCTGTCGCTCCGCTGCATAAGCAGGGTGAACAAGGGCACCATAACGAGCGCTGTATCCAGGACCATTGGCAGCTCTCTTTTTGCCACAAGCGAGACCATGGCGATCACCGCAATGCCGACCGACGCAATCAGGAATGTCCGATCCTTGCCCTCAGGCGCACGGATAATGCCCTGAACGCCAAGCAATGCGAATACGAGGATCAGAGGATACTCGATCGCCGAATTGAAAATGACCGGGGCCACAAGTGCGTTGAAGGATCCCCCCAACACACCGCCAAAGGACATGATGAGATAGAATTCCGTCAAGCGTCGCGCATGGGGGCGCGTTTCAGCCATTACACCGTGGCAGACCAATGCGGCGCAAGCCAAGGCGAGCAGGTCAGCCGAGATCACAACGGCGATCGGCAGCTTCGCGGCAGAGTGCAAGGTGAGCAAAGCGATCCCGACGGCGATCGGAAGGATACGTGTGGCATCGCGAAGCGCGCTTGGTCCTGCGGATGAGAAGACGACGATAAAGCTGCCGATATAAATCATCAACGGGGGGGCCCAAAGGAACGGCGCTGATGCAACGTCCGTTGCGATATGCGTGGTCGATCCAACGAGCAGGCTCGACGGAATAAAGGCCAGTGCCAACCACTTCAAACGCTGCCAAAGGCGCGCTCTGGCGTCGCTATCATCCTCTGCCGCATCCTCGTGTGTCTGGGCGACGGAGGTCGAGCGATGTCCCGTGCTCCAGGCGAGGGCACCACATCCAATAAGCGCGACACCAAGCACGAGATATCCAACAGTCCAGCTAAATGTCTGATCGGCGACGGGAAGCAGTGGTTCCATGATCACCGGATAGGTTACGAGACCAATGAGAGATCCGACATTGCTCGACGCGTAAAGGTGGTAAGGATCGGCGGCATCATGGCGTCCGGACCGTGAATACCAGGATTGGATCAGCGGAGCAGTGGCTGAGATCGCGGCAAATGGCGGCGCGATCGACAAGGCAAATACGGCGACCAGCCAGAACGTTGGCGCTGTGAGATCAGGTGTGCCCAGAGCGTCGGTCAAACCAAATGGCAGAACCAGAGCCGCGGCCAGAAGAACGAGTCCATGAACAAGTGTTTCATGGAGCACATTATTCAACTTCACCAAAAGGTGGGCGTAGACATAGCCGGCCAGAAGTGCCGCCTGGAAACATACAAGGCTGAC
This sequence comes from Pseudomonadota bacterium, assembly GCA_039817885.1. Classification (GTDB taxonomy): domain Bacteria; phylum Pseudomonadota; class Alphaproteobacteria; order Caulobacterales; family Hyphomonadaceae; genus CALLCD01. The sequence goes on from JBCBUY010000018.1 coordinate 35,769, forward strand.
ATTCCAGACTGCCGGCGTGCCGCCGAGGACCGGCAGAGCCATGCGCGCAAACATCGGCTGCACAAGAAAAATCAGACTGGCACTCAGGAAGATCGTAAAGACATAGGGGGCTGCTCCAGCCGCGCTTGTCTGCGATCTAAAACCTGGATTGTTGGTGATCTCAGTCATGGGAACTCCTTCACTTCACAGGCGCACTTAACTTATCTTGGTTGATATGCGGTTACTCAGTGTGCCGAATTCCCGGTAATCATTAGGATTTCGGGGATTCTCATTAATCTTTATTTCGGGCTTGAGCCGTCCCCTGGGGCCAGCCTGATAAGGCGCGGGTCTGAAGGAGACCAACACCGATGACACGTTTTCGGACCGCAAAGCAGATCAACAGACTTACGGGTGTCAGCGCCAAGGCGCTACGACTGTATGAACAGCGCGGTCTGATTTCGCCAGGGCGAACAACGGCAGGCTGGCGCGTATATGGGCCGGGCGACATTGCCGAGCTACACAAAATACAAACGCTCAAGCTCTTGGGGTTCTCTCTCGCAGAGATATCCCAATTGTTGACCGACGGTGTCGCGATCGAAAAACTCCTGGATGCTCAGGAAGCACTTCTTGAGGAACAGCAGGCCAAAGTGAGTGTGGCGTTGGACGCTGTCCGCAAAGCGCAATCGCGACTGTCATCTGAAACCGGTCTCTCCACGGACGATCTTATCGCTCTAACAAAGGAGACACTGATCATGAGTGAATATGAATGGACAGACGTCGACCAGAAACTGGCTGATCGGCATTATACCAAGGAGCAGCAGGACCGGCTTGTAAAACACAAAATGTCAGACGCGTTTCAAGCCGAAATCGACGAGTTGTGGACCGGCATCCTCGAGGACATCGATAGGCTGAAAGGCGGTCCCGCCGACACGCCGGAGGCTCTGGATGTTGCACGGCGGTGGCTGAAGGCGTCAGACATCTTTCATCAAGGCGATACCGAGCTGAACAAGGCGAGCGATGCCTGGTATGAAGATGGTTATGCCAATCCCGAGACGGAGGGCAATATGCCGTTTCCCAAAGACACGTGGGAGTTTACCAAGGCCGCAGTGGCCGCTTTGGAAGCTCGGGGTGGAACTGACTAGGTCTTAAAATCAGGGAGCAGATGCTTCCTGTAACACCCTCTTTTGTGGATCAGCCGCTTTCGGACACGGCGGCGGCTGCCACATCTACCGGCGTCGCAAGGTTGGCTCGTAGACCGTCGACATCATCGCGTGTTGCCTCAAAACTCGCCAACAAGTCGCCTTCGAGCGTGCGTCCCGTCGGAAGCTTCAGTGCCATAGCGTTGACGTGGCGGCCATTGATCATGACCTCATAGTGCAAGTGGGGTCCTGTCGACGCACCCGTCGAGCCGACATAGCCAATGATGTCTCCCTGGCGCACGCGTCGGCCTGACCGTATGCCACGCCCATAACGGGAGAGGTGAGCATAGGCTGTCTTGTATCCATTGGCATGCCGGATACGTACATAATGGCCGTAACCGCCATAGCGCGAGGCGCGTTCCACTGTGCCATTGCCGGCTGCAAAGATCGGCGTCCCGGTAGGCGCAGCAAAGTCCGTACCCTTATGCAGACGCGAATAGCCCGAAATCGGATGGCGGCGGCGGCCGAAACTCGATGACAGTCGCGCACCATTGATCGGTGTTTTCATGAGGAAGCGTGTGGCGCTTTTGCCTTCATGGGTGAAATAGTCAGGATTACCGGTATCTTCCGGTGTATGGCGGTAAAATCCACGAGTAAGTGCTTTCCCGTTCAGGGCGGCATAAAGCACCTCGCCTGTCCGCACTTGGTTGCCCCGCTCATCCTCGAAGGCCTCGTAGACAATCTCAAACGAGTCTCCGGGATGGATCTCGCGCTGAAAGTCGATATCGAAGGCAAAGATCTGCGCGAAGTCCGCGACCTGCTGGTCCGTCGCGCCCGCTGAGAGCGCCGACTCATAAATGCTGCTATCGATTGTGGTGGCGACACGACGCGGTGCCGGAATCAGCCGCGTATTGAGTGAGGTCGCAAAAAAGGATCCATCACTTTGGCGTTTCGATATCAAGCCAATATCAGCTTCTGGACGCAGGGATATGGAGACGAGGTCCCCGCTCGCATCATCAAAGTTCGCCGAGACTTTCATGCCGGCTCTGAGCTTTCGGGGATTCAGGAGATCTGAACTATAAAGGGCATTTAGAGCGGACGCTGCTTGAACAGGGTCTGCGCCCAGTTGTTCCAAGGTTCGATTGAGCGTGCTGTTGCGGCGCAGGGTGCCCATCGAAGACGTGGCGGCCTGCAAAGGCAATTCTTCCTGGAAATCGACGGCAAGAACGATGGGTTCCGCAGTGTGCGGCGGAATAGCGGCGTCGGCCGCAAAGGAGCTGGTCAGCTGGTACTTTGCAAAGTCGCGGAGCGGTGCACCATGTTCACTTACGCCGACAAACCAACCGCCCACACCTGAGGCCGCAACGCAGATCACAGACAGACAAACCGCACCGAGCAAGCCGCCATTCAACTGTTTATGGACCCGTTTTGGATCTGCGCTGTTTGGTTCAGGCTGAAGCATAGATGCTCCTCCACATGGCGGTCACTCGTCCTTGCGAATTGACACGCCGACACAATACTGCCCCGGAAGATATGCAAAGAGCCTTAATTCAGCACGCAAAACGCGAATTAAAACTCTTAGGCAGTTCAGCCAAGACCACTATGATGTCAGAGAAAGCAAGACTCAAGCCGATTTCGCCTAATACGATGTCAGATAAGATTAATTCGCGTCAAAGATTGCCAATCTGGCAATGGACTGCTCTTGGCTTGGGCACATTGCTTTGCATTGCCCTGCTGACCGCCTGGATCGCGCGCAAGCCCATTGCCGCGGGTGCGGTCAAGGACTGGTGCGACGCGCGGGATTGGACCTGCCGGATGCGTTTCGTGCAGCTCACGCCTGGCAGAGTAGCGCTCAGCGATATTGCAGTGGTGACGCAAAGCGGAACACCTGTTGAAGCCGACTCGATCGAAATCGGCATTGCATGGAGCGGTTTGTTTCGTCCGGATGTATCCGCCGTCACCATGGACAATCCCGTCATCAGAGGGGAACTGACCGATGAGGGGATAGGTCTCTTTGGTCTGGAAGATCTGCTCGCCAATGAGGGCGGAGGAGGCGGGTCCGCCGCACCCATACCATCGTTGGATATTCGCGGCGGTCGATTGGTATTGAAGACACCGGGCGGCGACGCAGAAGCCTTGTTCGAAGCTTCCGGCACGCCCTTTGTCGACGGAAAAATAGGGGTGTCTCTGCCAAGCCAGAGCTTTCGTGATGAGGCTGTGTCCTTGGATTGGTCGGGCGGAGATATCATTCTTGATTTCGGTGCCGGGGAAACCACCGGCGAGATCATGCTGGATGTCGGAGAAGCCAGCTTTGCCGGTGTGTCGATAGGCACCGGTGCCTTGCAGGTCTCACTATCGGACGACGAGGGAGAATTGCGGCTGGTTGGATCCTTGTCAGCCGCCGACGTGATAACCTCCGAGGGCACCACAGATACAATCGATGGAACCCTTTCGGCCAGACTGGACATTCCAGGCGGCAGCACTCCAGCGGACGTTATGAACGCCCTGAAGTCCTTTTCGATAACCGTGGAGGCGGAGAACGCATCCGTCCAGAACATGACGGTTTCGAATATAATCGCGTCGACAGATCTCAGCCTGGATGACGGTGAGCGTCTATCTGGTCCTGTATCGCTCTCGCTTGATAGTTTGGCGGGTCCCGTCGCAGCGGAGACCATAACACTCCTTGGCGACATCCGAGCCGTCCGGCAGAACTTTATCGGCTCCGAATTTGATGGAGCGCTGGATATTACCAATGGCTCCATTTCCCCAGAGCTCATCTCTCCACGGCTCGACATCCTGTCCTTACCGGCACCGTTTGATCTGCATGGGGATCAGCTAAAGAAGGCGCTCAATGAGGCTGGCGCGGCCTTTTCAACGAAGCTGACCTTCCAATCAGCCTACACCGATACCGGCATGGAGCTTGTGTCGCGAGCGCCGATCAAACTTGAGACCGCCTCAGGATTTGACGTGTCCGCAACGCCAATGCTGGGGCGGCCGCTCGTCCGGGTGTCTGAGGACGGCCTGTCGGCGAGAGGCCAGATCGATCTTTCCGGCGGTGGCAGCCCCTCGTTGCGCTTCGATCTGGAACAACTGTCCTACAGCACCAGTGGAGATATCGATGCCAATATCGGTGATCTCGATCTCGCGCCTTGGACGGTCTCCGGACGATCTGTGTCGGTGCAGCTCGAGGAGGCGGAGGTGTCAACGGGATCGGCTCTGCAGGCCATGATCCGAGGTAGCGCAGAGGTTTCTGGCGATTTTCCGGGCGCGAGGATTGCGAGCACATCCGTGTCGGGCGGGCTACAAGCCGAACAGGAGGCTGGGCTTTGGCACGTCACGACGCTTGGCGATGGCTGCATCGACTTCAAGACGGGCGGGATGACAGCTGGCGAGCTCATCTTCGCGCCCTTGGAGCTGGATCTGTGCCCGCTCAACAGACAGATTCTGTCCCAGAAACCAGGGGCGGCCACCAGCCGTTTGAACATCAGTGCGATCGATATTGATTTTACGACCGCCGAAACAACGGGCGCTCTCAATCTGACGAACGCGAGCGTCAGCCTGCTGACCGGGGCAGGGATCCGCGTCGACTTCAAAGGTGAACGTATGGATCTGCCGCTGGAGCTCGGCGATACGACGCTAAGCATATCAGGAGAGGACCCCGCCGTGTTTTTCGCAGCCGATGGCGGGCCGCTCAAATTCGGCGCAAGACTCGGGCAAACCCGTTTTGGCGGGAATCTCCTGCCATTCCGAGTAGGGGCCGAAACCTTCACGTTTGACGCCGCCTCGTCGGCTGACGGCATAGCCGGTCGCCTCGACATGGCCCGCGCGCGTATCAGCGATCCACATCCCGATCCCCTCTTCGAGCCCATCGTGGCCGATCTCTCTGGCACGCTTGATGACCTTTATCTGACGCTCGGCGGAGACATTCGGATCGAGGCGTTGGCGACGTCTATTGCCGAGGTCGCGCTTGCCGTGGATGTTGCCAGCCTCACTGGAACCGCAAATGTCAGTTTGAAATCGCTCGATTTCCAGCCTGGTACGCTTCGCCCCACCGACCTGTCCGAACGTCTGCGCGGCGTTTTGACGGACGCGATTGGAAACATAACCGGCGCAGTAGACTTCGACATCAGGGAAGGTGATGTGTCCGGCACCGGATTTGTCGAGGTGTCGGGTCTGGCCTTCAAGACGTTTAGTTTTGGCACCATCAGCGGTGTCGATGGCCGGATCGAGTTTTCCGATGCCCTGGGCGTAGTGACGCCGCCGGATCAGCAGATCCGCATCGCTGATATGGATATCGGACTGCCCCTGCGCGACGGTGTGATCGCGTTCCAGCTTAAGGGGCCGACCGAAGCGCGCTTGCAGGGGGCCCGCTGGCCGCTTGCCGGCGGCTCGATAGAGGTTCAGCCAACGGAGTGGAACCTCGATGAGCGAACGCACGCCGTCACGGTTACCGCCGAGGGTGTCGAATTGGAGCAGCTGGTCGATGTCCTCGCCGTGCCGAACCTTGACGTTACGGGCACGGTCTCGGGCACGTTTCCGGTCGATATCGAGGGAGCGAACATCTATGTTCGGAATGCCCGGTTTGTCGCGGATGCGCCGGGCGGAAAGCTGTCTTATGTGGGCGACGAGACAGATGCCGTTGCAGCCGGAAACCAATATGCTGAATACGCCTTTGAGGCGCTGAAAGGCCTGAACTATACGGTCATGGAGCTCGGCGCGAACGGAAATCTGATCGGTGATCTCATCGTGACGGCCGATATTGTCGGACGCAATCCGGACGTTCTAGCCGGATCAGAGTTCAAGTTTGGCATCACGATCGACTCACGCCTCGCCGAACTCTTATCATCTCTCCGCGGGGCTCCCTTGGAAACCTACGCAAGCGAAGCTTACCAATTAATCGAGGAAAATCAGGGCGTAGAAGAAAAATGAACGATCAAGTCTTCGAGTGTTCAATTGACGTTCAGTCGCGCCCGCGCAATGTAAGCCGCAACTGCCGAAGGAGGCGGATATGAGAATTGTTCAGGTGACGGCCTTGGGAATTGCCGTGGCGGCGTGCTCGCCGACGGTCAAGCTCGAGGCACCTGATAAGCCCATCGAGATCAATCTGAATGTAAAGATTGATCAGGAAGTTCGCGTGCGTCTCGACAAGGATGTCGAGGAGCTGATCGCGGACAACCCAGATCTGTTCTAGGAGACGCTCCATGATGATGATCAACAGACTACGTTTTATCCTCGCGGGGCTTGCCATAGCCCTCGGGATGTCGCTCGTCGCACCGTCTGCTCATGCTGCCGACGCGGTTATTGATGCGGCGAAGATCGCCGGGGATGTTGGTGAACGTCCAGACGGGTATCTCGGCCTGGTCGACGGCAGTGTTGAGCCAGCCGTGCGTCGCCGCGTTGATGAAATTAATGCCCGTCGCAGGGCCCTATATGAACGGCTCGCCCGTGAACGGGGGGCCACCGTTGAGCAAGTCGGATTTCTGACCGGCGAGAAGCAGATCGCGAATACGCCTTCGGGCCAGTATTATATGACGACCTCAGGCTCGTGGGTCCAAAAGTAACGCCCATGCAAATGCGCCGATCGACCTTTTTCATTATCGTCTCGTCCGTAATTGGATTGGCGTTTTTGTTCTGGCTGACCACGCGGGCAGCCGCCATGAACGGCGTGTCGCTGGGTCTGCATGGCTGGGTCGCCATTGTGCTTGGCTCAGTGTTATCCCTGCTGGTGTCGGCTGTCCTGTTTGGCTTGACCTTCCACAGTGCCCGTTCTGGCCACGATGAGCGTATTGACCCGCCTCACTAAATTTACAGACAGGTCGGCCGTTTATCGTGGACAATTGCCGCCGGGCTGAGGCATTCCTCGCCAGAATCAGCTAAGCAAGTGCCAAACTTCGCCAGGGAAGCGTATACCCATGATCGACCCCGCCTACTATACTGCCTACATCGCATCGCGCCTCTGCCATGATCTTGTGAACCCCGCCTCATCGGTAGCATCAGCCATCGGCATGATGGACGAAACAGACCTTGATGAGGAACTCCGCCAGTCAAGCGAGGTGTTGCTCCGGGACAATGTCAAACGGCTGGAAGCGACGCTCCTGTTTTTGCGCTATGCTTTTGGCAATATGGGCATGTCGGATTCCGTTGCCGATATGCATGAGGCCAAGCGGGTCACCGAGGATTATGTCGCCATGCATAAGCCTCATCTCGATTGGGATATCGACACGGCTCATTTCAGCTACTTCCATGCCCGACTCATGATGCACATGGTTCTGATCGCCATTTCCAGCTTGCCCCGCGGCGGAAATATGACCGTGCGCATTAAAGATCAGAACGGCAAACCGTGCATCGCCGTCCACGCCATCGCCCGAAGTGATCGGCCCGGCATAGAAGCAACGGCGACCGTCAAACCTGAAGTCGAAGCGGCCCTATCGACCGGCGCAGCTGAGTTTGATTGGAAAGCGCAGACCATACAGCCTTTGTTTGCCGCAAATATCGCAGAGCAATTGGGCACGCGCCTGACCGTGAACAAGCTCTCCGAGACCGAAATCATCCTCGCCGCAAACGAGATGCCGATCACCGCAAAGATCAATGCGGAAGGACTTTCTTAAGACTGCGGCGTTAACGAATATCCTGTTTTGATTAGCAGTTGATGAGCCGTTCCATGAAGCGTTGTCTGATCGTTGATGATTCCCGCGTCGTCCGCAAAGTGGCGGGACGCATCGTCTCTGACCTTGAATTTGAGGTTGTGGAAGCCGCCGATGGCGCAGAAGCGCTGGAAAAGTGCCGGGAGGCGATGCCGGAGGCCGTGCTCCTCGATTGGAACATGCCGGTTATGAACGGGCTGGACTTTCTCCGGGCGCTGCGCCGCGAGCCTCGCGGGTCCGAGCCCGTCGTACTGTTCTGCTCAACAGAAAACGATGCCAATCATATCGGCGAAGCGGTGCGCACCGGGGCGAACGAGTTCATTATGAAACCGTTCGATTCAGAGATCATCGAGAGCAAGTTCGCCGAGGCCGGTCTGCTGTAAGCCGTGTTCGGTGCGCAGTTTGCGCCCCAATCGCCACCGATAATTTGCGTTGTGAACAAAGTGTTAACGCTTGGCGATTCACATATGATTCGGCGCACCTGAACGGAGGCCTGGATGACCGCAGCAGGATTTAACGAACTGGCAGATCTTGCTCTGCGGGCGTCCGGTTTTGCCTTCCGGTCCACCCATGCCTATCTCGTGGAATCCCGTCTTGCGCACATTATGCGCCGGGAGAATTTCTCCACCCTCGAAGAACTCGCAAATTGCCTCCGCGCGCGGCCCAATCCGGTTTTCGAGCAGGAAATCGTTGCCGCCCTGACGAACAAAGAGACCCGCTTTTTTGCGAACCGGCAGACCTTGCAGCGCATTATTGTCGATATGCTCCCGAAGCTCGCGGAGCGGCGAGGTGATGGCGAGGCTGTGCGTGTGCTGTGTGCCGGTGGGGGAACGGGGCAGGAGGCTTACTCCCTGGCGATCCTGCTTGAAGAACAGGACGAGACCTTCCTGAACGGCCGGACCGTCGAACTCACCTCGATCGATATTTGCAAGGCAAGCACCGAGCGGGCGCGGGCCGGAACATTCAATCACTTCGAGATTCAAACAGGCCTCTCCATTCACCGCATGCTGGCGCATTTCGAGAAATCCGACAGCCTGTGGCAGGCCAGCGAAACGCTTCGCCGGCGCATTAGTTTCCGCACCCACAATCTTGTCCAGGACGTCACAGGACTCGGCGCATTCGACGTCATTCTCTGCCGCAATGTCTTGCCGTCTATGGCCTCGACGATTGCGAGCGATGTGGTTGGCCGCCTCTCTCAACAATTGCAGCCTCACGGCTTGCTCTATCTCGCCGACGGAGAAGCCCTGCCGGGACTCGTCGAAGGCGTGGAAGCCTCCTATGAGGCCCGCGGAGCCTATCATCGTCCGCAGAGCGACCCATCAAGCGCCGTGGTGGCCTGACGCCCGAAGGTCAAACCGGTTGCGGCACGCGCCAAACTGTCTCGCCCACCTCCGCCAGGCGACAAAACCGCACCAACTCGGCATCAAGTTTTTCCGCACGCGCAGACGTCCATTTCACCTTGGGCTCCGCCCAGAAATTGAGGACGTTCAGCCGACCTGCCTTCCGATCTGCCTTGACTTCGATCCGGCCAACAAACCGGTCGCCCTCCAACAGGGGATAGACATAATAACCCCAGCGCCGCTTTGCCGCCGGCACAAAAATCTCGATTCTGTAGTCAAAGCCGAATAGGCGCTCCAGACGTGTCCGGTCGCGGATCACCGGGTCGAATGGATTTAAGATGCGCAGGCGGCGTGTTGGCTGAGGCGCGTGGGTCAGCCTGTGCTCAATATCTGGCAGAGCGAACGCAGCATACTCCGATTTGCCCGCGCAGCACACGGTGACCTCGACAAGCTCTGATCGATTGGCGGCGATCCAGTCTTTCACTTCCGCCGACGAAACCGCCCCCCAAAACCTCTGAATATCCCCGGCTGTTCCAAAGCCGAGCCGGGCGAGGGCTTCCCGGCAAAGCCAGTCCACCTGTTTCTCGTCAGCCCACTCATCTTCGCGGTGATGGTTCGGGATGACCCGTTCGGTCAGATCGTAGAACTTCTTGAAGTTCACACGGTGCGACGTCGACAGCTCGCCCGCATACCACATATAATCGAGCGCAAGCTTGTGGGGCGGGCGGGACCACATGGCCTTTTTCTCAGGCGCAATTTTGGTGTCGAAGGCGTCCGTACAGAGGGGGCCTTCTTCGCCGATCCGCTCACGAAGGGCGTTGCGGCCGTCCGCGTCAAGCATGCCGCGATGCCACTCCCAGCCGCGCACTTTCTCTTCAAGCCGCCGAAATTGTCGTCCCCAGGCCGGATAGAAATCCATCGGCAGGACCGAAGCATCATGGGTGAAATGCTCGAAGATCAGCCGGTCACGGGCAAGCGCGCGGTTTAGCATCGGCTCGCGATAGTTCTGATTGCGGCTCCAGATGATATGGTGATGCGCTCGGGACACCGCGCGAATGGAATCGAGCTGCACAAAGCCAAGCGATGTGATCAGGCCGCCAAGATCGAGCTTGCCTGTCGGCGTGGGAGCGAGACCCTGGGCGTCGAGCCAAAGCCTGCGGGCATCGCGATTGGAGATCGTAACCGGCATGCGCACGAGTTTAGGCGAATTTGCGGGAGGGCCAAGCGCTTCACTCTTTATTTGCCTCCGGTTGTCCTGCGGACGCCCATGAGGCGGGCTCAGGGAGTCTTTGTTTGTTCCCGGTCTCGCTAGCGCGAGCCCATGGAACGGGCTCAAGGCTGATCTCCTCCTCCTGACTTGTCATCCCGGGCGACGCGCTGGCGCGGAG
>JBCBUY010000019.1:0-46200 GCA_039817885.1 Pseudomonadota bacterium
CTCTGTCTCCAGCGTTTTCAGCCGCCGAGCATCCGAAACATCCATCCCGCCGAACTTGGCCTTCCACTTATAGAAGGTCGCCGAGCTCACACCATGACGACGGCACACCTCTGCCGTGGCCATGCCGCGCTCCTGTTCGGCAAGGATCGAGATGATCTGTTCTTCACTGAATTTGCTCTTACGCATTGTTGGTCCCCATTGTCAGAGACTCTCAATTCAAATGCGGGACCAATCGGGGCGCAGGTCACCTTGTATCTCAAAAAGCTAAAATGAACGCCATCACCGCCGGTGCTTGCGAATACCGCACTATTTGGAGGCGTTGCTTCATAGTCGGGAAGCTCGAGTTTGGGGTTTATGCGCAGTCCGATTGACTCTGAGGCAGGAGCCCAACGGTCGGTTGGAGTAGCTTGATCTAGTCTGGCGAGAAGATCTCGAAGCTTTGATAGTTCCGCAGGTTCTCGCATTAGAAACTCTTCTCCAACAATATGCCAATTGAGCTCATCATACGATAAGTGATTGGTTTTGAGAAAATCTTACTTCTTGGCAATGCCCGAGCGTCCGTCTTAGGGCGACTGAAGTCGCACGCCAATGTCTCCATTGCTGTGGGGAGCCGACATTGGGTTTGGGGCCTCTCATGCACCCCGCGCCGTCGTGACCCGCCGATAAGCTCTCACTCGCTTTGCCGGTCCAGTTTGGCCTCGTTATTGGGGCAGTTATCCCCGTATCTACCCCCGCAAAACACCCACCGCGCCAAAAGTGGGTGTCATTTTGAGTGTCGAATAGCTGAAAACGAGCAAATCGGCCCCCAACCGAACCGCCGGATATCTCCAGCGCCATTCGGTCGAAGCGCGCCTCTCGGCTTTCTCTGAAATAGGCGGCCTGATCTTCTGGCAGAGCTATCCAGATGTCGCGACTAGAGAGCGGGACGAAATTCGCGAAGGCGTGGGCGGAGATCAGCCTGTCAATCTCTTTGGACCGGGTGCCATCTGCCGCGTCGAGGAGCGGTGTTGTGCCTGGACAGGCTTTGTCCAGATATAAGGCGTACAGGCTATTAGAAGCCTCTATTGCGCCCAACGCAGCGGCGTTCATACTCTGCGACCGCCTCCGGCATCCAGCGGCGGAAATTCTCTGCGCGCGTTTCCGAGGCCGGGTGGGTCGACATCCATTCTGGAGGACGCTGGCCGCCGCCAAGCTCGCCCATCCGCTCCCAGAGTTCGGGCGCTTCGCGCGGGTCGTAACAAGCGCGCACTAGGAGATCCAAGCCAATCTTGTCCGCCTCGGATTCATGTTCGCGTGAGAAGGCGAGCAGCCCGCCCTGGGCTGCCATGCCGAAAGCCTGCATGACCGCCCGCTGTTCCGTGATGCCCATGTCCCCAAGCCCGACAGCGACGGCCATCTGTCCGAGCTGTGTTATTCTTTGCTGGCTCATCCGTTCTGCCCCGTGGTGGGCGAGGGCGTGGCCGATTTCATGGCCCATAATAACGGCGAGCTTGTTGAGATTTCTGAGATCATCGTCCGGTTCGAACTGACCGTCGAAGTCGCCCGCTACATCCATAATCTGAGTATAAACAGCGACATAGCCTCCCGGAAGGCAGAAGGCATTTGGCTGGTTGGAGAGGATGACATTGTATTGCCAGTCAAACGCTTCGGCGACGGGAGTAAACACGAAGCCCTGGTCCAACAGCTCTTGCTCAAGCTCAATCGCTGCGGCTTCGAGACGTGCCCCTATGGCTCTGACCTCGGCAACGAGTTCCGGCGCGCCGGTCGGACATTGTCCCCCGCGAACACATAGAACATTTGCGCCTTCGCCTTGTAGGATTTGCGTGTAGGACTGCGCACCGAGGGCGACTTCTTGTTCCAATGGTATCGTGTTCAGTTGGCTGCGACCAGAGAAGGGGACTTTCTGCTGGTTGGAAAACCAGTAAACGGCAAGACCAATGAGGCCGATGATGACGATAGAAAAACGGCCACCGAGTCCCCCTCGGCTGCCGCGGCGGGAATATCCCCTTGTCGGTCTGCGCATTGGCTGACGATTCCCCTCAATTCTCTTGTCGAGTGTCTTAACTGACCGGATAGCTAGCGGGCAAGGCGCGAAGGCCAGCTCGATTTCCCTCAAAATCAGTTGCGAGCGAGCGCCTGTCGGAGCTCGCTTGGCCGGACCGCGCCGAAGAGAAGTGCCGCGACGGCGTAGGCGAGCATGCCAATAACAATAATGGCGAGCGTGCTGATGAGACGACTTTGAGGAAGATATTGAGCGAGTAGATCCGGATGTATTTGCAAGGCCAAAAGCGCGGCGGACATGGCAAGTGTGGCCATTCCAACCCTTAGGAGCCTGCCGATCAGAACTGACCCCGGTCTGTACCAATTTCGGGACGCAAGTGTTCCTGCAAGCAACAATGCGTTCGTCCAGGCTGCAAGACTTGTGGCGATGGCAAGGCCGGGAAATCCGAGGTCACCACGGGACTGTAACCAGAAAAACAGGGCTGCACCGAGCGCTGTGTTTAATGCCACAGATATAAGAGAGAAACGCATAGGTGTAGTCATATCCTCCCGTGCGAAGAAGGCCGGGGCAAGGACCTTGATCAACACGAAAGCCGGCACGCCCCAGGCATAGTGGATGAGCGCGAGGCTGGCGCGTTCGGCATCTGTCGGCGTGAACGCTCCGCGTGCGAAGAATCCATCAATAAGAAGTGTTGGCAGAAGGAAAAGCGCCGCCGTCGCCGGCAGGGTGAGCGCCATTGCAAGGCCGATCCCCTCGTCCATCATGGTTTGGCTTTCGCCGAGATCCTCACGCCGAGCCGCCCGCGATAAGCGCGGCAGAATGGCAACCCCCACTGCGACGCCGACGAGACCAAGCGGCAACTGATAAAGGCGATCCGCATAGTAGAGCCAGCTTTTTGCGCCTTGTTCGAAACTTGCCAATAATTGGCTGACCATGATGTTGATCTGGGTGCCAGAGGCCGCGATGGTGCCGGGCACGGCGAGGGCAAAGATGTGTTTCACATTTGGCGTGATCCTCGGAAAACGGAGAATGGAGAGGCGCACATTCTGGCGTCGGACCCCCCAATAGAGGAATGCCATCTGACAGAGGCCGCCAACACTTACGGCGATCGCGGCCAGTTTTGCGGTCGCTTGCGGAGTGTCGCCGAGAATAGCGGCCCCGATCAATGCGAGATTCAAGAGGATCGGGGTTGCGGCTGACAGTATAAATCGGCCGAGGGAGTTCAGCACCCCGGAAAGAAGGGCGGCGATTGACGCACAGGTCAGGTACGGCATGGTGATTTGGGTCAGCAGAACCGCCAGATTGAAATTCTCAGTATCTCCAGCGTATCCTGCATGGAGCACCAGCATAAGCCAGGGCATGGCGAGCTGGGCGGCGATGGTGAGCCCTGCGGTGATAGCGAAGAGTGCCCGCATTGCTTCATTGGCGACCTTTTGGGCCGCGTCCGGCCCGCCTTCTTCCAGTGTGCGCGCATAGGAAGGGACAAATGCCTGGGCGAACGCACCTTCTGCAAATATGCGGCGGAACAAGTTCGGGAACATAAGCGCCGTTGCCCAGGCGTCGCCAATGGGGCCCGCACCGATCTTAGCCGCGAGCAGCACGTCCCGTGCGAACCCGAAGACGCGGCTCGTAAGCGTTAGGCATGATTGGACAAGCGTGTTGCGTGCGAGACTCATATCCAGGTCCCTTTAGCTTGAGTCCTAGAAGCTGTCTGCTGCAGGTGCGCGGGCGAGTTCCCGCGCAGGTGTTTTGGGATTGTCGGGCTCATGTCGAGATAAGACACCCAAAAGCCGAGCTTTCAATGACTGTTTTGCGGCGTCATCGGTGAGTTTGCCACCATCTGCCTTCCGGACATAGAACGCGTCAAAGACCCGCTCACCATAAGAGCCGACATGGGCCGAATGAATGCTCAAGCCTTCATCCGCCAAGAAGGCCGCGATGTCGTAGAGCAGTCGGGGGCGGTCGCGAGCCGTGATATCGATGACCGTAAAATTCGTTGAAGCTTGCGCGTCAATGCTGACTTGCGGTTCAACGACAAAGGCGGCGGCGCGCTGGCTCCTGGCAGGCTTAATCTTGGGAGGAGCGGCAGTGCCATCGAAGGCGTTTTCGACGGCTTGTTCCAAGCGGCGGAGCCGGCGATCTTCTCCGTCGGCATAGGCATTTCGGTCAGCGTCCTGAAGCTTGAAAATATCCAGAATATCGCCGGAATCACTGGTGAAAATCTGTGCAGACACAATGCTTGCGCCCTCGCCGACAATGGCTCCGGCAAGATCTGCAAATAGGCCGATACGGTCTTTGCCCGACACCAATAGGGTAACGGCTCCTCCATCATGATCGAGCTCGGCTTCTATGTTCGTGCCATCACCATGCGCCAAAAATTCTGCATGGCGGACAAGCGTCGCCGTCGGAAATTCGGTCCAATAGGCGGGTTCCATATCGGCCATGGCCGCTGGAAGGTCTGTGATTTGTTGCAGAACCTTCTGCCGGCGTTCGTTCGCCCTGGCGACAAGCTCAGTTGCAACCGTTTCTTCGTCGGTCCGTCCGCCGCGCAGGGCCGCAGCGGTATTGTTGTGAAGATCTGAGAGAAGCTGCGCTTTCCAGCCGTTCCAGACCTTTGGGCCGACGGCAGTGATGTCGGCGGCGGTCAGCACATGCAGCAGATTGAGCCGCTCCATAGATCCGACCAGTTTTGCAAAGTCCGACACAGTCCTCGGGTCTGAGATATCTCGTTTCTGGGCTGTTTCGCTCATTTCCAAGTGATTGCCGACCAGCCATGCCACGGTTTCCGTTTCTGGTTTTGACAGGCCAAGCCGGCGGCAGGCGGTCCGGGCGGTTTTCATGCCTTCAACCTGCTGGTCGCCGAGACCTTTGCCCGTATCATGAAGCAACATGGCCACATATAGAGCGCGTCGATTGGCGATTTGCGGGAAGAGTCGAGCTGGGTGGCGGTGCTGATCCGTTCGTCCATGTTCGATGTCTGACATGGTCTCGATGGCTCGCAAGGTGTGCTCATCCACCGTATAGTGATGGTACATATTGAACTGGGTTTGCGCGACGATGCCGCCGAACTCCGGCATTATGCGGCCAAGAAAATCGGTGGCGTTCATCTGTTTTAGGATCTTCGCCGGGTTCTCGCTATCGAGAAGGCACTTGAAGAAGAGTTCTCGAGCTTCGTTCGTCTTGCGCATTGCGGCCCGGAAACAGGATATAGATCGCGACACAGCGGCCATCGCTTCGGGATGAATGTCGAGATCATCTGAGGCTGCGAGCGCAAATAATCGCAGCATATCCATGGGCTCTTTTTCGAAGTGTTCCGGGTCCAGGATGGACAATTGATCGTTATCGATGACAAAGCCTGTTTCACCATGTGGCTTGGGCGCGCGCCGCGGGATGAACCGTTTCAGTCCCGTTGGTTGTCGATCGAGTTCCGTTTCCAGCTTTGCGAGGAGGATACGGCTTAGTCCGCCCACATCTTTTGCGGCCAAGAAGTACCGCTTCATAAAGCGCTCGACACCCAATTTTTCCGCGCGATCCTGATACCCTAAACGGCTTGCCAGCTCAGGCTGCAGGTCGAAGCTCAAGCGTTCCTCCGGCCGACCGGTGAGGTAGTGCAGATGGCAACGCAATGTCCAAAAGAAGCGCGCAGCGCGAACGAATAGACGGTATTCTCGCTGGGTGAAGATGTCTTTCTTCATGACCTGCTCAAGGGTTGAACCGCCATGGATGTGTTTGGCAATCCAATACAGCGTTTGGAGATCGCGTAGGCCGCCTTTGCCTTCCTTCAGGTTCGGTTCAACGACGTAGCGGGTGTGACCCTGGCGAGCATGTCTGGCGTCCCGCTCGGCAATCTTGTCTGACAGGAATTCGGCGTGGCGATTGTCGATACAATCGCTTTGAAACCGCCCGGTCATTTCCTCTGCGAGGCCTGGGTCGCCAAACAAAAACCGGGCGTCCAGTAAGGATGTCTTGATGGTCACGTCGTCTTTCGACAGCGAAATGCATTGATCCACGGTTCTGAAAGCGTGGCCAACCTTTAGACCCATATCCCACAGGACATAAAGCATGTATTCGATAACGCTTTCAGCCCAGGGGCTGGCCTTGTACTTTCTCAGGAAAAGCAGATCAACATCGGAGGATGGCGCAAGCACGCCGCGACCATAGCCACCGGTTGCGAAAACCGATAGGCGTTCGCCTTCGGTTGGGTTGCGTGCTCTGAAGACATGTACGGTTGTGAAGTCGTACAGAGCGGACACAACCTCGTCTTGCACAACGGAAAGTAGCCGCGCCGTATCAAGTCCATCCGCACCCTGTTGGAGCCGTTCCTGGGCGATCATGCGACCCCGGAACAATGCCTGGTGCAGGATGTCGACAATGCGGGCCCGGATCGCCTCATTGTTTCCGGTTTCAGCCCGGGCGACCGCCGTCAGCTGCACCCGAAGCTTTCGGCCATCGACAATGTCCTGAATGCGCCATTTGCCCGGTGGTTGCGGGATCTGAGTGGACGCCGTGTCAGATGATGGTTTGTTTGCCGACATGAGATCGGCCTTGTAGCGTGCTTTTGGCAATGAGGTCACGACCTTAATGCGGGCGTCACTCTGCAGATTTCAGTCGATATATGAGGTCGAGTGCTTCGCGAGGGGTCAGAGTATCGGGATCTATGTCTGCAAGAATTTGATCGGCTGGTGACCCAGAATGGCTGACCTCCAATTCGGTGGTCTCTGCTCCAAGCGCACTTGCAAATAGCGGCAATGTCTCAGCTGTCGAAGGATCTGCCTCGAGCCGTTTCAAAACCTGATCGGCACGCCGGACAACTGTTTTGGGCAGACCTGCCAATCGGGCAACTTGCACGCCATAGGACTTGTCGGCTGGGCCGGACTGTACATCGTGGAGAAAGACAAGTTCATTGTCCCATTCCTTGGCGCGCAAGGAAACATTGGTGGCATGATCGAGGCTTGCGGCGAGTTCGGTCAGTTCGTGATAGTGGGTTGCGAAGAGGGCGCGGCAAAGGTTTTTATTGTGGAGGTGCTCAACAGCGGCCCAGGCTATGGCGAGCCCGTCATAGGTAGATGTTCCGCGTCCCACTTCGTCCAAGATCACAAAGCTGCGTGTTGTCGCTTGGGTGAGGATGGCGGCGGTTTCGACCATTTCGACCATGAATGTTGATCTACCGCGCGCGAGATCATCGGACGCACCGACGCGAGAGAAGACACGGTCGGCGATGCCATAGGTCATTTCACCTGCAGGTACGAAACACCCAGCTTGGGCGAGGACAATAGCGAGCGCGCATTGTCTGAGATAGGTCGATTTGCCCGCCATGTTTGGACCCGTGACCAATTGTAAACGTGGGGCTGTTTCGCCATTGGCATCGAGGTGGCTAGAGTTGGCCGTGAAGCCCTGTCCGTCGCGGTTTAAGGCTGCCTCGACAACGGGATGCCGGAGGCCGTCGACGCAAAAGACCGGCTCGTGCGATATTGTCGGCCGGATGGCATTTGTCTCCAGGGCCCATATGGCATTCGCGGTGGCTGCGTCTAGTTCAGCAAGGGCGGCGGCGGCGGCCTGAAGCGCTGTGCCCACGCTCTCCATCTGATCAATGAAGCCCTGGAACAGAGCGAGCTCTCGCGCCTTGGCTTCATCTTCTGCGCGTGAGATCCGGCCTGCGAGTTCCGACAATTCCGTTGTTGAAAAGCGGACAACATTTGCGAGGGTTTGCCGGTGGATAAAAGTTTCTGATAGAGGCGGGCGCATTAGGGCGTCAGCGTGTTTTGCAGACACCTCGACAAAATAGCCGAGGACATTGTTAAATTTGACTTTTAGTGCCGAAATGGCCGTGTGATCTGTATAGGTCGATTGCAGGTTAGCGATGATCTTCCGACTGTCGTCGCGCAGACCACGGGCTTCATCCAGAGCTGCATCCCATCCTGCAGCGATGAACCCTCCATCACGCGCCAGTGCGGGAACCTCCGGTGCAAGCGCGCGGTCAAGGTTTGACGCAAGCTTTGCCAGCTCAGGGACGTGCACCAACGTCAGTGCCTCGGTTGCAGTGTCGATCAGCTCTGGTGGCCGAGCCATGCGTTTGGCGATCATCGCCGCAGCCATCTCTCCTTGCTTTAGAGCCGCGCCGAGGGCTTTGAGGTCCCGCGGTCCTCCACGTCCGAGACGAAGCCGGCCGCGCGCTCGCTCCAAGTCGGGTGCAGCTTTCAAGCAGGCGCGAATGTCATCGACCAATTCTGCCTCACCGAGGCACCAGCTGATTGCATCATAGCGGGCAGTGATTGTCTCTTGGTCGGTTGCAGGTCGGGCCAGGCGTTCCGCCAGGAGGCGTGCACCGGGGGCCGTTAGGGTTCTGTCTATGGTCGAGAGGAGAGATCCTTCTCGGCTGCCGGCCAGTGCTTTCTCGATTTCGAGGCTGGCCCGGGTTGCAGGATCAATGGCGAGATGGCCGCCTGGGGGAGATCGCCTTGGCGGATCAAGCTGGATATCGGCACCGGCTTGCGTCAGCGATAGATAGTCCAGCAGGAGTGCTGCAGCGGCAAGTTCTGCGCGCGAGAAGTGTCCGAACGCATCGAGCGCCTGAACGCGGTAAGTTGCCTTCAGGGCCTTTTCACCCGCTTTCGGGTTTGCTTGGCGGGCCGGCCTTTCTGTCATTGGGCTTGCGGATGCATCGCTGATGGTTGCTTTAAGTGCCTCGTCCTCGCCGTCACTGATCAGAATTTCGCGGGCTTGCAAGCTGGCGAGCGTTTCAGCCAGCGCATCTGTTTCAACTTCAAAAAGCTGGAATGCCCCGGTTGAAACATCGCATATGGCTAAGGCGGACTGACGGCGGCCGCCGGCGCGGCCGATCGCGACAAGAACATGTGCTTCGCGGGCGTTCAGCAAAGAGTCTTCGGTGATCGTTCCCGGTGTAACGATGCGAACGATCTCTCGATTGACGATGGCCTTCGACCCGCGCTTTTTGGCCTCTGCAGGACTTTCAGTCTGTTCACAAATCGCGATTCGGTTGCCACTTGCGATTAGTCGCGCGAGGTACCCTTCAGCGGCGTGGTAGGGTACGCCCGCCATGGGAATTGGTTTGCCCTGATATTCACCTCTGGCCGTCAAGGTTATTCCGAGAATCTCGGCTGCAATAGCGGCATCGTCAAAGAATAGTTCATAGAAATCGCCCATGCGAAAGAACAGAAGGGCGTCTGGATGCTGCGCCTTGATGTCCAGGTATTGCGCCAGGAAGGGTGAGGGCCCTTTTGCCTTCACCGCTTGCTTTTCCGTTGATTTGACATCGCCTTCAGCCATAGTCTGGCACGCTAGCGTTTGCGCGCCGGATTCGCAAAGCGCCGAGCCCGATTTACGCCAATATAAAGATTTGAGCGACAAGTCAGTTGTTTGCGGACGCGCATACCTTTAAGGCTGCCCGTTATTTTCTTCGAATAGGTCCAATCCAATGTCGGCAAAACGGCCAAGTTTCACAGATAAAGAAGCCCTCGATTTTCATAGTCATCCCAGTCCTGGGAAGCTCTCGGTCCTGCCGACAAAGCGCATGGGCACGCAGCGGGATCTGTCGCTGGCTTACAGTCCTGGTGTTGCTGTTCCTGTTAAGGCGATCGCCGAGGATGAGGATCTCGCCTACGACTACACCTCCAAAGGGAATATGGTCGCGGTTATCTCGAACGGCACAGCGATTCTCGGGCTTGGTGATCTCGGCGCGCTGGCATCTAAGCCGGTGATGGAAGGTAAATCGGTGTTGTTCAAACGGTTCGCTGATGTCGACAGTTTTGATATCGAAGTGACCACAAAAGATGTGGAAGAGTTCATCACAACTGTTCGGAATATCGGGCCAACCTTTGGTGGTATAAATCTCGAAGATATCTCCTCGCCGGCTTGTTTTGTGATTGAAAGCCGGTTGCGTGAAGAGTTGGACATTCCCGTTTTTCACGATGATCAGCACGGCACCGCGATTATTGCAGCGGCCGGCCTCATCAATGCTTGCCACATCACTGGCCGTAAACTTGAAGATGTGAAGGTTGTCATAGCAGGTGCTGGCGCTGCTGGCCTGTCGGTTGGCGGCCTCATCAAACAGATGGGTGTGTCTTCGAAGAATATTCTGATGACCGACCGTACTGGTGTGATTTATGAGGGCCGGGACAAGGTCGACCAGTTCAAATCTCCCTTCGCAGTCAAGACCGATAAGAGAACATTAGAAGAAGCGCTTGAAGGCGCAGATTGCGTTATGGGGCTTTCGGTGGCTGGCGCGATTACGAAGGAGATGGTTGCGTCGATGGCGGATAATCCAATCATCTTCGCGATGGCCAATCCGGATCCGGAAATTCCGCCTGAGGACATTAAGTCCGTTCGTGACGATGCTATTATCGCCACCGGGCGTTCGGACTATCCGAACCAGGTCAACAATGTGCTCGGCTTCCCCTATATCTTTCGCGGAGCACTGGATGTGCGGGCCCGTGGGATCAATGAAGACATGAAAGTTGCCGCAGCACGGGCGCTCGCCGAATTGGCGCGGGAGGATGTGCCCGATGAAGTTGCCGCCGCTTATCATGGCGCTCGTCCACAATTCGGCCCGGACTATATTATTCCTACCCCATTCGACCCGCGACTGATCAGCTTTATTCCGCCCTTTGTGGCCCAGGCTGCGATGGACACTGGCGTGGCCCGCAAACCGATCGAAGATATGGATGCGTATCGTCACGAGCTTGCCAGACGTCAGGATCCGACCGCGTCCTTCCTGCAAGGTATTCAGAGCGCTGTGCGCCCCATGAAAAAACGGATTGTCTTTGCGGAGGGGGAGGAGCCGTCCGTTATCCGCGCAGCGGCAAGCTTCAAGATACAGGGGCTTGGCGAGCCAATTCTCATTGGCCGGGAGGCACAAGTTAAGAACACGATGGAGCAGATGGGGGTGCCTGAAGGGAGCCTTGAGATCATCAATGCTCGTCTGTCTGACCGAAACCCCGACTATACGGATCATCTGTATGCGCGGCTACAACGCAAGGGCTATTTGAAGCGCGACGCGCAGCGGCTCGTGAATCAGGACAGAAACGTTTTCGGATCGTGCATGCTTGCGCTTGGGGATGCAGACGGCATGGTGACGGGGGTTACGCGGAACTATGATGTGTCCCTGTCCGATGCCAATCTTGTTCTCGACCCAATTCCGGGACAGGACATTATTGGTATGTCCATGGTGATTGGCCGGGAGACCGTGTTTATTGCCGACACGAGCGTTGTAGAGCTTCCGAGTGCGGAGCAGTTGGTGTCAATCGCTGTTGCCGCAGCTGGCGGCGTGCGGCGGCTGGGTTTTCGTCCGCGTGTCGCGTTCTTGTCGTATTCGACATTCGGCAATCCGATGGGGGAACGCGCTGAGAAAGTGCGCGAGGCGATTTCGCTTCTTGATGAGCGTAGTGACATCGATTTTGAATATGAAGGGGATATCGCTGCGGACGTTGCATTAAGCTCGACGCACCGCATGGCCTATCCGTTTTCAAGGCTGTCCGGACCGGCAAATGTTCTGATTATGCCGGCAATTCACTCCGCTTCGATTTCAACGAAACTGCTTGATTCGCTCGGAGGCGCGACAGTGATTGGGCCCATGTTGCTGGGGTTTCAAAAGCCAGTTCAGATTGCGAGTTTCGGCGCATCTGTATCCGACATTGTGAATCTGGCGACGCTCGCGGCGTTCGATGTCGATGGTGTTATGGGCGGGATCAGGATGGGTTAGCTTCCGGAACAGCACCTGCTGCAGGGAGCTTTTCTGGGAGTACATCACGGTCAGCCTTCATTCGATCGACAAAGAATGACAATACAATTGCGGGTACTCCGAGAGCGCCCGCCATTACAAAAAAATTCGTGTACCCCATTACGGACACCAAATAACCAGACGCTCCACCCACGAGTTTTGGCCCGAGGCTCCAGGCCGAGCTGAAAATCGCATATTGCGTGCCAGCGAAGGATTTGTTCACGAAGCTGGACATGTAGGCGATGAACACTGTCCCTGCATATCCACCGGCTATGTTGTCTGCTGTGATAGCAATAAATAGTGGCGTCAGGCTGTCCGAGGACTGATTAACCAGCCAGGCAAATGTCAGATTACCGATAACGGACACAGTCGCGCCAATAATCAGCGACACTTTCAGGCCAAGCCGCAGCGCTGACAGGCCTGCGGCAGCGACCCCTATGAATGTTATCCAGACCCCGTAGAACCCGCTCACAAGACCGACGGCAGCTGGGCCATACCCCATGTCAGCATAAGCGGGTTTCGCCATAAGGCCCATCACGATATCGCTGAGACGATAGAAAGAGACAAAACATAAAATGAGAAGCGCAATGTATCCGTGTCGCCAAAAGAAGTCGGCGAATGCCCCATAAGCTGGGTGCTTGAGATGCGAGCTGTTTGCCGGGAGCTTGCGCACGGGCGCAATGAAACATGCCGCGATGAGGAGTGGTACTGCTGCGAAGTATATTGCTGTCTGGCCAATGTCGCTTCTGGTAACTGAAATACCAAACAGATCCAGGACAGCCGGGATTGCTAATCCGATGCCGATTGCTGTTACAGTCACCAGGCTGATGATGGCACCAGCCGACGCCAACCCTCTAGTCAAATCGGTCAGAGAGAATGTCTGACCTGGGGACGTTTCGCGTAGCGCTCGCGACAACAGATACAGGAATCCCAATCCACATGCGATAGTAGCTGCAAGCCATATTTGTCCGCCATAGCTTGCTATTTGCTCGCCTGGCGTGCCGTCTTCAACGTAGGACTGAAGCTGACTGAACGCGCCATAAATGCCCGCAATCATGAGCGTCACGCCGGCAGCGGCTGCTGTTTTCAGGCCGCTCGGTCTGTCCCAGACAGAAAACACAATCGCCCCCAGGACCATGATCGCCGCCATGCTTAGATATGCAATGTTGAAATTCGTGAAATCAGCGATGACAAGGGCCAGGCCACCAGCGGTAATCAGTCCAACACGATAGCCGTATTGGTAGGCCGCAACAAGGATGGTCTGTTCATCATCGTTTTTTGCAGCTTCGATCCGCCAGCCATCGATACCAATGTCTTGGCTGGCCGAGCTGAACGCAAGCAGCAAGGAAAAAAGTGCTGTGATCTCCAAATTTTTCGTCGGGTCAGCGAACCCTATTCCCGCCATCCCGGTCGCGACACCGAGCTGTGCGACGAGGATCCAAGCTCGACGTCGGCCGAACATCCTTGATAAGCCAGGTACATCATAGCGATCCAGGATTGGTGCCCAGAGAAATTTGAAGGACCAGGATAGGCCAAAAAATGAAAAGAACCCGATAATAGCAACATCGACCCCTTCGCTTCTCAGCCAATAGCTCAGAGTGGAAAAGTACAGCAGGAATGGCAGTCCGGCGGTAAAACCGAGCACAAGCATCATGGCCATCTTTGGCTCAGCAAAAGCCCTGATGGCGTCATTCAGTGATTGACGGTCGTCCTTTGTGAATTCGCTCACGCTGCGCCTCGTGACGGGTTTGGTGCCGCCCACTCTTCTGCCAATCGTCGCAGGGCTTCAGCATCAAGGGGCTTCGCTGCAACAGTGTTGGCTCCAGCCTCTCGCGCTCGGGCTTCGATGGCTGGGTTAACCTCTGCGGATACTGCGCAAATTGGGGTGTCGTATCCCTTGTCTCGCAGGTGTCTCATTGCCTCAAATCCGTCCATTATGGGCATTCTCAAGTCCATTAGAATCAGCGCAAATTCAGCCGATTGTGCCGCTTCGATAGCTTCGCGACCAGTGCCTGCAAGCGTGATTGCAAATCCGGACTTTTCCAAGGCACGCTGCGCGACCAAGGCGTTGATGGCGTTATCATCGGCGATGAGTACGCGCCGGCGCGATGGTGTCTTTGGGGTGTCGTCTTCGCTGAATGCGCGACCACCGGTGCGGATGATTTCGATGCGTTCAAGCAGGGACGCAGGGCGCAAGGGCCTGACGAGCCAGCCGGCGCATCCAAGCAGGCGAAAACGCGTCATTGCACTGCGATCTTCGGGACGAAGAACGACTAATGTTGGCGCGATCGACGCAAGTCGTGCAATCTCAGCGCTCGGCAATCTGGGGTCGGCAAGTATCGCGTCGACGCGGCTTATACGATCATGTGGATTCGCCAGGACAATGTCCGCGCCAGCGTGAAAGAGTGTGGCGCAAATCGACAGTGTGGATGGTTCTGGAAGGCCGATGAGGGCGATCCGACCGTTGGCTTTTGTCCCCTTGTTTGCAACGGGCCTGGCATTGCTCGGCAGTCGGAAGCAAAATGCCGTCCCAAGTCCGGGTTCACCGCGGATAGATATTGTACCGCCCAAAGCGCTGACGAGGCGCTGTACGATCGCAAGACCAAGACCGACCCCGCCATCCTTTTGGGCGTCGGCTGCGGAGGATTGACGAAACGCATCAAACAGGCGCTCGCGATCCTCGACAGCGATACCAGGACCTGTGTCAAATATCGTCCACTCGATCGCGTCCGGGTGCACATCGACATCAATCAGAACGCCGCCGGTCTCGGTAAATTTCAATGCGTTTCCGACCAAATTGAACAGGATTTGCCGCGTGCGGCCTGCGTCACCTATGGTCTCATGATCGCTTTCCTGAATCTGCCGAACGGCGATGTCGATAGAGGCTGCGTGGGCGCGGGGGGCTAGCAATTCGGCGACTTCGCGGGCGAGTTCGACAGGAGAAAACGGGGTTTCTTCCAGTTCCAGAGCGTCAGCATCCAGCCGCGCATAGTCCAGGACATTGTTCAGGAGTTCCAGGAGGCGGCTGCCGCTGAGCTTGATGGCTTCGGCATACTCCCGCTGGGCGGGATCAAGCTCTGTTTCGAGCAGCAAGGAGACAGTGCCCAATATGCCGTTTAGCGGTGTTCGGATTTCGTGGCTGGCCGTGGCAAGAAATGTGTTCTCCGCCCGATCATTTTGATTTGGGTCATGCGCGTCCATGAGACGGAAACTCCGTCAAAGACCTAAGCTTTTGATTAATAAGCGAGGCTTTCCGGTCGATTGGCCGGTTCTGCCCCCGGAGCGCGGCGTCGATAGGACAGGGCCTCAGCGATATGGATCCGGCCGACGCCGTTTCGACCATCAAGGTCGGCAATTGTTCGGGCGACTTTAAGGACGCGGTGATATCCGCGAGCTGTGAGGCTCAGCTGTTCTGCTGCAGTAGACAACAGGGCTTGGCCGGCATCGTCTGGCGCGGCAAATCGATCGAGTTCGGGCGGGGTGGCATCGGCATTTATTGGCCGACGATCGGCATCGCTCGCATCGAACCGTTCAGATTGAATGTGCCGACATTCCAATATCCTTGCCGCCACCTCTACGGTTCCTTCATGCGATGGGGGGAGGGTTAGATCAATCGCTGTGACGGGAGGCGTGTCGTGGAAAAGATCAATTCTATCAAGCAATGGCCCGGAGATGCGTGACTGGTATCGTTCGGCACAGGCGGGGGCGTTTCGGCAGGTTGTGCCGCCGGTTCCACCGCCGCACCGACAGGGGTTCATGGCCGCCACCAACTGGAACCGTGCCGGATAGCGCACATGGCGATTGGCGCGGGCAATAACCGCCTCACCGGATTCCAAAGGTTGGCGCAGGGCATCAAGCGCTTGGGCGTTGAACTCTGGTAGTTCGTCCAGGAACAGGACGCCATGATGGGCAAGAGAGATTTCGCCGGGCTTGGCTTTCAAACCGCCTCCGACCAGGGCTGCCATGGAAGCAGAATGGTGGGGGGCTCGGTAAGGCCGGCTGCGGCTAAGCTGACCGCGCTCAAGTAAGCCTGCGATCGACTGGATCTGGCTGACCTCAAGTAATTCCTGGGCGGACAAGGGGGGCAAGAGACCCGCAAGACGTTGAGCCAGCATGGATTTTCCAGATCCGGGAGGGCCGCAGAACAGAAGATTGTGCCCGCCAGCGGCCGCTATCTCGAGAACCCGCTTCGCCGTTTCCTGGCCGCGCACATCGCGCAAATCTGGCACGGGAGGCCCCTTAGCCAATTCGCCTTGAGCTGGGGGAGCGAGCACAGCCCTGCCGGAGAAGTGATTGACCAATGCGATCAGATTGTCAGCTGCAACCGCAGCGCCACCTGCCCAGGCCGCTTCGGGCCCGCACGCGGCTGGACAAATGAGCCGCAAATCCATGCCGTTAGCTGCAACCGCTGCCGGTAGAACGCCTATTGCGGCACCGAGGCGGCCGTCGAGAGAAAGCTCACCCATCGCAGCGTGGCCATCCAGCGCGTCAGGCGCGATAACGCCCATGGCTGCCAGGATGGCGAGGGCGATGGCGAGGTCGTAATGACTGCCTTCCTTCGGTAAATCCGCAGGCGCGAGATTCACAATGATGCGTTTTGGCGGCAGAGCGAGCCCCAAACTCGAGAAGGCTGCACGGACCCGGTCTCGGCTTTCGCCGACCGCCTTGTCGGGCAATCCGACAATGCCGAAATAGGGGTTGCCGCCGGACAAATGAACCTGAACATCGACTGGCTTCGCGTCCACGCCTTCAAAGGCAAATGTCGTTATTCTCGTGACCATCAATCCACTCTTTGAGTTGAAAACAGACATAAATCACGCATGAGAACAAAAATAGAACTTTCTGGTTGAATCCAGGGAGAGATTGTATCTGATCCCCGCTCTAACTGTCTGCATTGAGGCTATAGGTGACTTTTGGTGGTTTTGGTCGTGTCTGTCGCGATAGGGGGATCCGCAGGTTCAACATGCTGAATGACGGCAGTTTCCAAACACCGCGATCGTTGGTTTAGTACGCTATGGGAGCGCGCAGATGATAAGATGGTGTGTAATTATTCTAGCGGTTGTGTTTGGTGACAAAGTCATTGCTCAGGTGCCAAATCCGGACCAGCCAAATGTCGTAATTGTACTGGTCGACGACGCCGCGTTAATGGACTTTGGCGTCTATGGAGGCGAAGCGCGCACGCCGAACATTGATGCTCTGGCGGCTGCAGGGGCGATGTTCACGCAGTATCGGACCTCCCCCTTGTGCTCACCAACACGGGCCATGTTGCTAACTGGGGTCGACAATCACCGAACCGGTGTCGCGACCATTCCCGAAGTTTTGCCACCAGAACATGCTGGTCGTTCTGGATACACGATGGCGTTAGAGCCAGGCGTCTTGACCCTGGCGGACCGCCTCCGCGCTTCAGGCTATCGGACCCTGATGAGCGGCAAGTGGCATCTCGGGGAAACTGCCGATGAAATGCCCCAGGCCCACGGGTTTGATCGGTCTTTCTCGCTGGCCGCATCGGGCGCGGACAATTGGGCCGACAAGTCCTACATGCCTTACTACAAGGATGCCCCCTGGTGGGAGGATGGAGAGGAGGCGAGCCTTCCGGAGGACTTTTATTCGTCGCGCTTCATCGTCGACAAAATGGTCTCATATCTTGAAGAGACTGACCTGGAAAAACCCTTCTTTGCCTATCTACCGTTTCAGGCAATCCATATCCCTGTACAGGCTCCACCCGAATTCATCGCCAATTATGACGGGCAGTATGATGCGGGTTGGGATGTGTTACGGGCAGACCGGCATCGGCGAGCTCAAGACCTTGGCTTGATTTCAGAAGGGGCTCCCCTCGCATCGATGCCGGATCATGCGCGCCCGTGGGACAGCCTTAGCCAAGACGAGCAGACGCTTTACGCTGCCCGTATGGAAGTCAACGCAGCGATGCTGGAGGCGATGGACTTCCACCTTGGTCGGTTCATCGATCATCTGAAAGCAGACGATGAATTCGACAACACAATCTTTGTTATTGTCTCGGATAATGGGCCCGAACCCAATCGCGGTGACAATGATGGGCGTCTAAAGTTCTGGATGTCGCTCAATGGGTATCATGTCGATCTTGAAGGCATGGGCGAGGCGGGGAGCTGGGGCTTTATCGGGCCTGAATGGGCGAACGCAGCGGCCTCGCCCGGTGCGCTCTTCAAATTCTACGCGACCGAGGGCGGTATCCGGTCGCCGCTTATCATTTCGGGGCCGAATATTAGCCCGCAACTTGTGCATTCGCCGGCCATGGTCACCGATATTGCGCCAACGCTTCTAGAGTGGGTGAATGCGGCTGAAGCGTCTGACACATCCATACCTTTGACTGGGCGGAGTCTGCTCCCGGTGCTGAAAGGGGATGTGGACAGTGTCTACGCGCCAGATGATGTCCGCGCCATAGAAGTCTCCGGCAATTCCGCGCTCTATAAAGGTGACTATAAAATCACCCGCAGCATGCCACCTGTGGGAGACGGGACCTGGCGTTTGTTCAATATGGTGATGGACCCTGGCGAAACGGTCGACCTCAGCGCTGCAGAGCCTGACATGTTGGCCAATTTGCTTGAGGCTTATGCGGCATACTCGGCTGAAATGGGCGTGCTGGAAATGCCGGCGGGATATGACTCAGCCGCTCAGATAGCTGAAAACACGATCACCCGGCTGTCAAAGCAATATAGCTGGATGTTGATCCCATTTGGAATCGTGCTGCTCTTGGTTCTGTATGGCCTATATCGCTTGGGGCGCGTCATCCGATCGGTGGTTTCTTCTTGAGCTTTGCCCCGCTGCGTCTTCTGGTGCATCTGGGTCACTAAAGCGACTGATCGATGTATTATTGATCCCTTACACGGGCAGCGGTGGCCGGAAAGTCTGTAAAGACGCCATCTACGCCGAGCGCGAAAAGTGCTGCGAGTTCATCTTCCACCGTGTCATAGCCTGCGCCGATGCGGTCATCGCGGATCGTCCAAGGGTGGATCTGCAGGCCGAGGGATTTTGCTTCGGCTAACAGCGTGCTCGGCTCGCCCCGGTCAGACCAGAGGAGCCGCTTGTTCGGGCCGATGCCATCCGCATAGGCCGCGATATCGCTAACAGATGGCTCATAGCCTGCTGCGGCGGCCCTGGGGTCCCCGGAGACAAGTTGGATGAGAGGCCAATCTGATCGCATATTCAGCTCACGGAGGATGCCGGCTTCGAAGGACTGAATGAAGATAGGAATGTCGACATTCGCTATATCGGCTGCGTCGAGTGCTGAGAGGAGCGGGCCATCCATGGCGAGGCCGATGCTTTCATGATGGCTTGGAGACTTGGTTTCGGGATAGACGCCAACCGTGCGGCCTTTACCCGCTTCGGCTGTCACCAGGGCCAGGACTTCGTCAAAAGTCGGGATCTCGAATTGATCGTCATATTCAATAGACCTACCGGGGAAGGGTTGGCGTGCCCGCAGGGTCTTGATCTCCGCGAGCGTAAAATCCTCGGCCCACCAATCTTCGCGGGATCCAAATGGCGTTTCAACGCGTCGTCTGCGGCCAGCGAATTCAGGATGGTCGATGACATTGGTTGTTGTCGATAGATATCGATCGTGGCGTGCGATGAGCACACCATCTTTCGTCATGACGAGATCTGGTTCGATGAAATCCGCGCCCTGTTCGATGGCAAGCTGATAAGCTTCGAGCGTATGTTCTGGGCGGTCACCGGACGCGCCGCGGTGGGCAATGATGATGGGGTAGGCTGTTGGTTTGGCCTGCGTTTGCGAGGTCGTTATTGTGCCTGTACAGGCCGTGATCAAACCCGCCAGACCGAGAAGAATGAGATACCCGCCTCGCAATATCGGAGAAGTTGCTCGCGTCATCTGTTTGCTCTACCTTTTCTGCCTTGCGGACCTGCGCGCCCGTCAGGAGTGATGTGCGCCCACAGTCGGGTAAATCTCGATCTCTGCGATCCGCGCATGCTGAGGCATATCCACCGCGTAGAGAAAGGCCTGAGAAATGTCTTCTGGCCGAAGAGCCGTCGGCTTCGGACTGTCGAAGAAGGGGGTTTCGACCATGCCGGGATCTATGCTGGTAACACGCACGCCGTGTTCGATCAGCTCATTAGAGAGATTTTTGGCGTAGCCGCGTATGAACCACTTTGTGGCGCTGTAGACCGAGCCTTTGAGAGCGACATGGCCCGCCTGCGATCCGATAAGGATGAGGCTGCCCTTAGTTTTCTTCAAATGCGGAATTGTGAGTTTGCATGTCACGGTGACAGCGAAGTTATTGACCATGATCATTTCGTGGAAATTATCGATGTCACCCTGTTCGGTGCCAGTCGCTGTCGCTCCCAGGCCAGCATTCGCAAAGACCGCATCGAGGGAACCGAAGCGGTCCACTGCCTGATCGATCATGGCCTTCTGGGCGGCGGCATTTGTTACATCACAGGCAATGGCCAAGGCATTTTCGGTGCCGAGTTCTTCGACGAGCGCGTCGAGTTTATCGACTGAGCGCGCGGTCAAGGCCACTTTGTGTCCCGCGGCAACCGCCGCCCGTCCACAGGCTGCGCCGATGCCTGAAGATCCACCTGTGATCAGAATATTCTTAGACATGAAAGTCGCTCCAGTTCGTTTGTCTGATATTAGCTAGTGCTGGTGACGCTAAGCCTCCGGTCCACCGCGTCCCAGAACAGGCTGGCAGTATCGACACCGGAGAAGCGTTTCAGTTCCTGAACCCCTGTCGGGGAGGTGACGTTCACCTCGGTGAGTTTGTCGCCAATAATGTCTATCCCGACCAGGACCTGGCCGCGTCGTTTCAGCTCTGGTCCGATTGCTTCGCAAATCGCCCGGTCCGTATCGGTCAGCTCATAGGGTTCTGGCGTTCCCCCGACATGCATGTTTGAGCGGGTTTCACCGGGGGCGGGGCGCCGATTGATACCGCCGACCGCCTCGCCATCAATAAGGATGACCCTGCGATCTCCTTCGGAAACATCGGGTAGGAAGGCCTGGGCGATGATTGGCTCGCGGGAGCGTTCAAGGAACATCTCCATCAGCGACGCATAATTGGAATCATCTTCTTTCACACGGAACACACCGGCTCCGCCATTGCCATAAAGAGGCTTGAGAATGATGTCCTTGTGGGTGGCCCGAAACGCGGCGATGGTCGCTTCATCTCGGGAAATCAGGGTCGGTGGCATGATTTCCGGAAAAAGGAGGGGAAAGAGTTTTTCGGGGCTGCCGCGGACGAAAGCTGGGTCATTTAGGACGAGCGTCCTTTCGCCAAGCAATTCGAGAAGATGACACGCCGTGATGTAGGACATGTCGAAGGGGGGATCCTGGCGCATTAGAACGACATCGACGTCTTCGGCGAGATCGATTGTGCGTTGCGGCTCGAATATGCCCGGCGCGTCCGCGACGCGCTGAACGGTCACTTGACGCGCCCGCGCAAGGATCCGGCCTTCGGAGTACGACAAGTCGAACGGATGATAGACGAAGAGGGTTGCGCCCTGGTTCTGGGCTGCCTCTGCCAGGGCAAAGCTCGTATCGGCGTCGATATCGACGGTTTCCAGAGGATCCATCTGAATTGCGATGCGGAGAGGAGCTGGGCGCTTGGACATGTGGGAACTGCCTTGTGATTGCTCCGGCCTCTGCTCTTTCAGTCTAGGGTCCAAGTCAAGCGTGGATCGATTGGACGAAGCGCGTTTCTCAACAATTTCACGCTACCTATTGACCGATCGGCGTGTTGCCCGCACATAAGGCGTTAATCCCGATAATCAGGAACCGATATCCCCGCCGGGGACACTTAGCAATTGATCGTTTCCGGAATTGAGTGCGAACAGATGGCCGAAAAGAAACAAACATCGACTGATCCCGTGACTTTCATGCGGCAAGTGCAAGCTGAAGGATCAAAAGTCACTTGGACAACGCGACCAGAAACCATCACAGCGACGATTATGGTTTTGATCATGTCGACGATCGTGGCGACGTTTCTGTTTTTTGGTGACCAGATTATCGCCTTCCTCGTGCGCCTGATCACTGGCGTCTAATCTCGAATACGAAAGCAGTATCATTATGGTTGACGCGAAGTGGTATATCATCAACGCCTATTCAAACTTCGAGAAGAAGGTAGCGCAGCAGATCCGTGAACAGGCCGAAAATAACGGACTGGATGCTTTCATCGAGCAAATGGAAGTGCCGACCGAAGAGGTTGTGGAAGTCGTCCGCGGCAAGAAAAAAACGAGCGAGAAGAAGTTCTTTCCCGGGTATGTGCTGATCAAGGCTCAGTTGACCGATGATGTCTACCATCTCGTAAAGAACACACCGAAGGTGACCGGTTTTCTGGGCGCAGAAGGCGGTAAGAAGCCCCTTCCGGTGCCAGAGCGAGAAGTTAACCGCATTCTGGGCACTGCTGAGGATGTCGCCGACCGTCCAAGACCAACAATTACATTCGAAGTTGGTGAAGAAGTTCGGGTGAATGACGGTGCCTTCCAAGGCTTTGAAGGCGAGGTTGAAGAGGTCGATGAGGCTGCAGCGCGGTTGAAAGTGACGGTTTTCATCTTCGGCCGTGCGACACCTGTCGAACTTGAATACGGGCAAGTCGACAAAATCAGCTAGGCCTCTCCGTGGACTGAAACCGCCACCATGCCAGGCTTGCGAGTACAAGCGAGATGCTGATGGCGTGAAAGCCGACAAGTATATTCAGATAGTTTTGCTGTTCAGGCGACGGCAAGATCTCTTGTGGCACGTCGAGCACCCATGATCGCAGCAGTGTGTAGAGCAGAATTTGGCTCGTTGCCGCCAGAATGACGGCTGTGACGCCAAGCCTTTGACGGAAGAGAAGGCCGACCACGACGACCAGATCCAGGATCAGATACACAACATCCAAAACCTGCCATTTGACTGGTGCCGATGGCCAGTCAAAGCCGGTCAGGCTGGCCATATTCGCGATATGAACAAATGTGCCATAAGCGTAAAATGCAATCAGCGCGTATCGAAGGGGCCTGTGGATCATTCTTTGGCTCAGGGGCATGTGGCTTATGATGTCTTATGCCGGAGCGTGAATGTTGCCTGTGTTGCGCTTGAAAAACCAGTTGTGACATTCGATAATCGGGAATTATCAGGTTTTTCGTCGACCAAGGGGGGACCATGGCGGCATCAAACGACATAATAGGCGGATCTCCGGCAATGGCGGTCAGCGGGGACCAGCAGACTGAAAAGCTGAAAGTATTTGTCTCCTACTCCCGAGCGGATTCGGAATTTGCCGATCAAATCGTGCGCATGCTTGGTGCGCAAGGGTTTGATCCGATTATTGATCGACATGATATCGATGCTGCTGAAGCTTGGAAGGATCGGCTTCGCAATCTCCTGTTCGCCTGCGACAAGGTCGTTTTCATTCTGACAACAGCGTCTGCATCGTCAGATATTTGTCGATGGGAGGTGGAACAGGCTGCCGAGTTTGGTAAGCAGATGCTTCCAATCCTGAAGGAAGAATTGCCCGCTGGCATTGAGCCGCCATCGCAATTGTCCGAACTCAGCTATATCTTCTTCTTCGAGCATCCGGACACGCCGCAGTCCGGTTTCTTCGATGGATCCCAGAAACTTGAAACGGCCTTGAAGACAGATCGCGATTGGACCCGGGAGCGGACGCGGCTGATGGAGCAGGCGTCTCTTTGGCAAGCTCGCGATCGCACTGATCCGGCCGGATCGGCCATGTTGCTGCGTGGGAACGTCCTGAAGGAAGCGCACATATGGGCTGCGAACACACCGGGTCATGAGCACGTTCCCGATGGTGTGGCGGAATTTTTGGAAGCAAGTGAAGCTGCAGAGAACCGTCGATTGGCAGAAGCGCAGGCCGGTCTGGAAGAAAAGGAAGCTGCACTGGAGGCCGCACGGAAGGCGGTTGGGGAAGCCAAACAGGCAGCTGAAGACCGCGAGGCCGCTGTGGCTGAGGCAGAGGGTAATCTTGTTAAGTTAAGGCGGACGACCCGGATTGGATTGGCAAGTGTCGCAGGCCTCGCGCTGGTGGCTCTGTTGGGACTGTGGAATTTGGTGCTTGCTACCGTTGATGCAGCCGAGCAGCGCGCCATGCTGTTCAACAATGCAGCCGCCACGATCTATGATCGGGTTGAGGGCTCGGAAGGCGCGATTTTGATGGCGCTCTACGGCGATCCGGCTGCTCGTAGCGGCTGGCGCGAGCGATTGTTGCGTGGCGGGCGGGGGTTCCGCGCCGCCAGGGTTGCTGTGGAACGGGAGATTGCCCGCAATAGGCTTGCCGATGCGCCCTTCGATCATGACGCCGCAGTAACAGCCGTTGCCCTGAGCCCAGATGGGACTCGTCTCGTCGCCGGAACGGAAGGTGCCGGTGGGAAGATCTGGAATCTCGAAACCGGCGAAGAAACCGTCGTCCTGGAAGACCCCAACACCTACATCTTTTCGGTGGCTTTCAGTGCTGATGGAACGCGTTTTGCGACCGGAGACAGTGATGATCTGGCGATTGTTTGGGATGCGCTGACGGGGCAACGGCTGGCGACGTTCCAGCATGACGATTGGGTGCGATCCGTTGCTTTTAGTTCGGATGGTCAACGCTTGGCGACCGGAACCGACGACTGGCTGGCACACGTTTGGGATATTGAGACGCGAACCGTTCTGAAAACGCTGGAGGGACATGATGACTGGGTGCGATCTGTTGCTTTCAGTCCCGACGGTACGCGCCTTGTGACGGGAGGTGATGATCGCTTAGCCATAATTTGGGATCTTGAAACGGATGCAGAGCCGCTTGAATTGAGTGGGCATGATGACTGGGTGCGATCCGTCGCCTTTAGCCCTAGAGGCACCGTCGTGGCCACCGGGGCGGACGATAAGACCGTCAAGATCTGGGATGCTTATAGCGGTGAGCCCCTCTTCACTCATAACGGACATGAAGATTATGTTTATTCGGTCGCCTTCAGCCCAGACGGCTCTCGTCTGGCCACGGGGTCTGATGATAAGACAGCAAAGGTCTGGGACGTGTACACCGGCCAGGTCGTTGAAACGCTGACTGGCCATAGTGACGGCGTAAATTCTGTAGCCTTCAGTGCAGACGGGCGGTCTCTCGTGACAGGGTCCAGCGATCAAACCGTCAAGATCTGGGACGTTGATAAAGGTGAAGCAGAGTTCACGACCACGGAGCATACGGACTATGTTCGAACGGTTGCCTTTGGCTCCGACGGCACGCATTTGATCACCGGATCCGATGATATGACAGCGAAGATCTGGAATGTTGCAACTGGCGAGGCCGTAGCGACGCTTGGTGATCATACGGGGGTCATATGGTCTGTTGCGGTGAGTCCAGATGGCGCTCGCATTGCGACGGGATCTGGCGACAATTCGGTAATCCTGTGGGATGCTGAGACAGGTGATAACCTCATGGACCTTGGTCGTGAGACGGGTGACGGGCACACGGCGAATGTCCGGGCTGTCGCGTTTGGTCCGGTGGGGGAACTTCTGGCGACGGGCTCTGACGACAGTACCGTCAAGATTTGGGACTTTGGCAGCGGTCGCGTCAGGGCAACTTTGCGCAGTGACAAGGGATTTGTTGCGGCGGTGGCCTTCAGTCCTGATGGCAGTCGGCTCGCCAGCGCGAACGCAGATGGGTCCACCGAGGTTTGGGACGTTTCAACAGGAGAGTTGGTTGCGTCGCTAGAGGGGCATACCGATGATGTCATATCGGTCGCGTTTAGTCGGGATGGGCGGCGTCTTGCGACCGGATCGATCGACGGTTTGGCGAAGATTTGGGACACTGAGACACTGGTCGAACTTGTTACTTTGGACGGTGCTGGAGATGTCGTGACGTCTGTCGCTTTCAGCCCAGACGGTGCCAGGCTGGCCACCGGCTCTCTGATCGATGCTAAGATTTGGGATATTGAAACCGGTGAACCGATGTCGAGCCTGAGCGGGCACGGTGGTTATGTATTGTCCGTTGCGTTCAATGAGGATGGGACCCATCTGGCGACCAGTTCCGCGGACCAAACGGCGAAGATCTGGAAAATGCCCTCGATTCTCCTCGCATCAGCGGATGAGCAGGTTTTGATGGCTTGTGAAACCCTGAGAGATAGAAACATGTCGCTGGCATTTGAGCGGGTATATGCGTCCCGCTATCGAATTCTCCAGGATCAGCCGTTAGACCCCGATCGTCCAGGCTGGTTGAAGAGTCCTTGTGAGGACGTGTTGCCCGATTTTCGAACGCATTGGCCTGCAACTGTCGAGAGGAAATCCATTGACGTTGCGAGCATAGCGGAGTGAACTTTTAGATCATGCCCCGGGGACGACGGCCATGGCGATATTGGATGATGACACATTAGAGACCGCCACCAGCGGAAATATTTTTATTTCCTATAGTCGCGGGGATCGTGATTTCCGGTCACAGCTGGAGCAGCTGCTCATCGATGAGGGGTACAACCCGGAATATGATGAGGAGGGCATAGCCTCTGGCGAGGCCTGGCAAACCCGCCTTAAGGAGATGATCGGGGCCTGCGACACTTTCCTGATTGTCCTTACAGATGATTGGGCGCGGTCGGAAAACTGCCGCAAAGAATTTGTCATTGCTCGGGACAATGACAAGCGCATCATCCCCGTATTGCCAGACCCGCTCGGTGAGGGTGAGGGGGGCGGCAAAGATGAAATGCAAGTGCGCGAAGCGCTGGCGAAACTCAATTATATTCATTTCTTTCCCCTGAAAGACGGCGACGGTGGCGGTTTCTATCGCGGTTTGAGCCGGCTCAAGCGCAGTCTGCGAGACGATTTGGTGCAGCTGCGTCTGCGCCGTCGTTACGAAGCGCGGGCGGAAGGTTGGCAAGCTGGCGAGGACGATCTTCTTTCCGGAGATCAGCTGACGCAGGCGCTGTCTTGGATGGAGAAAGAGGCACATACCGGCGGGGTTTCCGAGGAGGTAGCAAAGTACATCTCCGCGAGCGAGGCTGCACGGGACAAAGCGGCACGGGCACAAGCGCGCAATCGGCTTGTTCTGGTGGGGCTGATTGTTGTGGCGCTCGGCACGATCGGTTTGGCTTTTTTCCAACAGAACCAAACGAGGTTGGCTGAAGGAGATGCTGAAATCATCGCCGAAATTGCCAAAGACTGGGCCGAGACAAAGGCCGCCCTGGCGAGCAGTCTTGCGAGTTCTGGCGACGATCCGGCCTCATTCAGACCCGCCATCGATGACTTTGAAGCTGCATTTGCGGAAATGCAGGATGTTCGACGGAAGGGAGGCCAGCGGCTTTTGACAGAAATCGGCTTTGATTGGTCCAGGGCGCACTATAATCTGAGTGAGTTCGAAACTAGCCGCAGCGTGCTCGATCGTTTCAAGGCTGACATTCCGAGCAATTATTTTCTTGGACGGGCTCGGCATGCGGTGGCAAATCTTGTTCTCGACTGCGCCGAGGGGGTGCCTGTTACCGCGCTGGAAGGGTCGTTACAGGTTTTGCCCGGTCCTGTGATTGATCAAGTCACGTCGGATATCATGGTTCAATGGGAGTCGCCGCATCCCCGGTGCGAAGCGGCATGGCAGGCCATATGCCGTGTTGGTGATTGCGTTGACGAGGAGCTGGAATTTGAGGCGGATTTCGAAGCGCCGGCGAATGATGGGCTGTTCGAAAGTCCAGAGGTGCCAGACGATGAATTCACTGAAGAAGAGTCGAGTGCAAGATCTGGAGCGCAACGCAGGCGAGGCTTTGATATTCCGGATGATCCGGCGGCCCAAGAGGGAGATCTAGGCGTCTCCGCGCCAGCGCGGCGGCGGCGATCTTTGTCACAGCCGCCGCCGGTTGTCGAACCTGACTATGATCCTGACTTCAAAGTGGAGCAGGTGTTTCTCCATATCTCGAAGGAAGATGATCGAACGGCTGCTCGGCAGATTGCCAAAACGCTGTCGGAGCGAGGATATAAGGTGCTTGGTATTGAGCTGGTGCCAAGCGCAGATGGGCTCAATCGCTCTGTACGGTATTATTATAATGACCAGAGAGAGGAAGCTGAAGATCTCCGTGACTTGTGTGCAGAGGCCGCAAGCCGCATCAAGAGTGTGAGCGGATGGGCTGATGATAGCACCTATAGGGTGATCTCACTCGCTGGACGGTATGGCGGCCTGCCGCAAAACAGGATCGAGATCTGGCTCTGAGAAATGTGTCTGCTCGAGGGCCGAGCACACCGATGTTCGGCGCGTCAGGCTTCTTCGGAAAGCGTGTTTACAAGACTGGCTTGCAGCAGCTGGGTCAGTGCTTCGCTGTCGATTTCGGCGGTCTCCTTGCCTCCCAAGAGATCCTGGTGGAGGCTTGCAAGCAGGAGCGGTGCGAAGGCGGCAAGAGCCATAGAGCGAAGCTCGTCGCCAGGGATGTCTCGCCTGGTCGAGAGCTTGAGTTTTGTCATGACGGCCTGAAGGGAGGGCTCCAGGATTTTCGCCACATAGGCCTTACCAATCTCAAGGTCGGCCAACCCTTCGATGATTCCAAAGGCATGCGCGCGGATAAAGCCGCCGTCTCGAATGCCCATATTCGAAATCATAAAGTAATTCTCGAGGGCCTCTTTGCCAGTTGCGGAGGGCATCGCGACCACATCCCAGATGACTTTGCCGCGGCGTGCCATTTCATCAATGATCGCGTGGACTGTGCCTTTGCGGTCTACGAAATAGTGTCGAAGTGTAGGCTCAGTGACACTGCAGGCCTGGGCGAACTCTCGGAGGCTTGGACGGCGGATGTCAGCCGTCAGGGCATGCTCGGTCAGAGCGCGGACAAGTTCCTGACGCTTCTGAGCAAAGTCTTTGTTTCGGCTGCCAGCTTGCCGAGGCATGGGCTCTCCGTACCCTAAACAATTACAATTTTGAGTTCGCTGTCTCACGCCGGCGACGATGTCAAATCACCCCTGCAGGCGAAAGCATCTACCGTCAGTCCGGGCTAATGGTTCGGATTAGTCTCCGAGTATGCGTGGCAGCTTGAAGCGCACATTCTCTTCGGTGTGATTGATCTCTTCGACCGTCACGTCGAAGCGCTTACGGCAAGCACTGATCAGATCTTGTACAAGGTCCTCGGGAGCGCTTGCGCCGGCTGTAATGCCGAGGGTTGTGACGTGTCTGAACCATGACCAATCAACATTGTCGGCGCTGGCGATGAGCCGGGCGTCTCCTGCTCCTTCGCGGAGGGCGACTTCCACAAGGCGTTTGGAATTTGACGAGGTCTCAGCGCCGATGACCAGCACGAGATCGGCTGCGCCCATTGCTTTTACGGCATGCTGACGGTTGGTGGTCGCGTAGCATATGTCTTCCTTGTGGGGAGCTTTGATGGCGGGGAAGCGGCTTTTCAGGGTGCGAACGATCTCTTCGGTGTCGTCGACGGAAAGGGTTGTCTGAGTAAGGAAGGTCAGATTCTCTGGGTTTCGCGGCTCATAGGCCATAGCGTCGTCGACGGTTTCGATCAGGGTCATGCTGCCTTCCGGCACCTGACCCATTGTACCGATCACCTCAGGGTGGCCGGCATGACCGATCAACACCATTTCATCACCATTCGCGTGATGTCGTGTGGCTTCAACGTGGACCTTGGATACGAGCGGGCAGGTGGCGTCGACATAGATCATCTCGCGGCGCGCCGCTTCGGCAGGTACGGTCTTAGGAACCCCATGGGCCGAAAAGATCACGGGTCGATCGTCCGGACATTCGTCGAGTTCCTCTACGAAGACCGCACCCATGGCTTCGAGGCGTGACACCACATGAGCATTGTGGACAATTTCATGGCGCACATAGACGGGCGGACCCCATTTGGAGATGGCTTCCTCAACGATTTGAATCGCTCGGTCGACACCGGCGCAAAAGCCACGGGGGGCGGCCAGCTGGATAAGAAGCTGTCGGCGTGTTTCGGCTGGTGTCTCGACCATGGTGTCGGCCATACGAACTAAGCTCCTGCGCCTCTCCTGTCGTCGGGGCGTTGCCTGAGCGGCCCACCACCGGTAAAGCTTGATTTATCAGATGGGGCAAGGACGTAGAAGTCCAAGCCCGCAAAAGTCTAACTCCAGACACGAATCAAAGGACAAATCGCTTCATGGGTGCACTGTTTCGCGCGATTTCGCTTCTGGCGGGTGCCATATCTGTACTGGTGGCCTGTTCGTCGAACTCCGGCATAGGTGCAGCGCTCGATGAACGCCGCAATGCCGGACCTTGCCCAACGGTGGGAGCGCTCTATGAAACCTCCAGGATTATAGAGTTCGAAGGCGAGGAGGAACTCTATACGAATATCGCATATACCGGCGAGATATCTGATGTGCGGCTTTTCTGTCGATATGCCGACGATGAGCCGATCATCGCTGAGGTGGAGGTGGATTTCGCCTTCGGTAAAGGCCCGGAAGGCGCGGATCGCTATCATGAATACACGTATTTCGTGGCCGTGATGCGCCGCAATACGCGCGTTTTGAACCGAGAAACCTTCACCGTCCGGGCAGATTTTCGCGGTAAATCGGTCGCTGCGCTGCAGGATCTGGTCGGCCGAATTGAGATCCCGCGTGTCGACGACACCATTTCCGGCGCAAATTTCGAAGTACTGGTCGGATTTGAGCTGACCGATGCGCAATTGCGATTCAATCAGGATGGCAAGCGATTCCGCCTTGATGCTGGCGGCTGATCGGCTAGAGCACATTCAATCCATATTGGGAGTGGCCCATGGGGACCCTCGTTTCTGAGTTGAACGCGGTGTTTGCTACTGCGTTTGCTGACATTGATCTTGATCCGAAATTCGGTGAGGTGCGCGCCTCCGACAACGCGGACTATCAGTGCAATGGGGCGCTCGCCGCAGCCAAAACAGCAAAACGAAATCCGCGAGATATTGCAGCAGAGATAGTCGAACGTGTGTCAGGACATGATGCGGTGGCGTCCCTTGAGGTTGGGGGGCCGGGCTTTATCAATATCCGGGTGACGGATGTTGCACTCAGCGCGTGGGCTGAAGAGGTGCGCAGATGTGATTTGGCCGGTGCTGAACGCACGCAGTCGTCTGAGAAAATCATTGTCGATTTTGGTGGAGCTAATGTCGCAAAGCCAATGCATGTTGGTCATATTCGCACGGCAATCATTGGCGACACGCTGCAGCGCATATTCAAATTTGTAGGCGATGAGGTCATCTCCGATGTCCACCTTGGAGATTGGGGGCTACAAATGGGCCATCTGATTACCGAGCTGCAGGACGAGCAGCCCGATCTGCCCTATTTTGACGCCGCAAATGAAGGCCCCTTTCCCACGGAGAGTCCTGTCTCCATTCAGGATCTGTCGCGCCTTTACCCGCAAGCTTCTGCCAAAGCCAAAGCTGATCCCGACAGAAATGCCCGTAGTCAGGCGGCCGTTGCGGAGCTTCAGTCTGGTCGTGCAGGCTACCGCGCTCTGCTCTATCATTTCGTGGCTGTTTCAATTGAGGAGTTGAAAGTCGATTATGGCTTCCTTGGTGTCTCTTTTGATCTTTGGAAGGGCGAAAAGGATGTCGAGCCGCTGATCCCGGACATGGTCGACGATCTTAAGGCGAAGGGATTTGCCAAGGAAGATGACGGAGCGTGGATTATCCCGGTGGAGCGAGAGGGCGATACCAAGGAGTATCCGCCCTTCATGCTGGTAAACTCGCGTGGTGCGAGCCTGTATCATACTTCCGATCTCGCAACGATTTTGGATCGCGTGGACACCTTTCACCCCGACCGGATCATCTATGTGGTGGATCAACGCCAAGCCCTTCATTTTGAGCAAGTGTTTCGGGCTGCGGCGATCGTCGGATACATGCCCGAGGACCGATTGGAACATATTGGCTTCGGCACGGTGAACGGCACCGATGGCAAACCTTTCAAAACGCGCGAAGGCGGCACGCTGAAACTTGGCGATCTCACACAGATGGCACTTGATGAGGCGACAAAGAAAATCGAAGAAGGCGGGCGCGTCTCTGCTGATATTCCCGCCGAAGAGCGTGCTGGGATTGCGAGACTGGTTGCCCGTGCAGCTCTGCGCTTTGCCGATCTGCAGAATACGCGAACGACGAATTATGTGTTCGATCTCGATCGGTTCACGAGCTTTGAGGGCAAAACCGGTCCCTATCTTCTCTACCAGGCGGTCCGTATCAAATCGCTTCTGCGCAAAGCGGCTGATGACGGCAATGCC
Source organism: Pseudomonadota bacterium (assembly GCA_039817885.1). Classification (GTDB taxonomy): domain Bacteria; phylum Pseudomonadota; class Alphaproteobacteria; order Caulobacterales; family Hyphomonadaceae; genus CALLCD01. Next base: position 31,865 of record JBCBUY010000019.1, read on the forward strand.
CCCGGAGCGATCAGCATCACGAGCGACAACGAGCGGGCTCTTGCGCTGACACTGGACGGCTTTGCAGGGGCGCTGATACTCGCAAAGAAGAAGCGCATGCCGCATTTCTTGTGCGAACATATTTACAATCTGGCGCAGGCCTTTGCGGCGTTTTATGGGGCGCACCCGATTGCGACAGAGGCCGATCCGGCGGTTCGTGCGTCTCGACTGGGGCTGTGCGAAGCCGTGGCACGCCAGTTGGAGGCAGGGCTTGATTTGCTAGGTATCGAAGCGCCGGAGCGAATGTAGACGAACACCATATTGGGCAGGAGACAGGGTCTTTTCAGATAGGTCAAAATGTCTGCGAGTGCCTGATGAGTCGGGTGGCCGGTTTCATCAACGCAATCAATCGTGAGGACGCTATGGGCTTTGAACTCTGGTATAAATCAGCATTGAAAACGTCCCCCATCGCTGCGGTTCTATCCACTATATCAGATGTGTGCCCGAGGTATTATTTGGGGTGACTATGCACAAGATTCGGGTGGTTGTGGCGGGTCACCACGTCTAGTCATTTTGGAAACAGGAGGCTTTTCCATGTCGCAACAAACACAATTCGATGCATTCGCCGCGCTACACGTTCCGGGTAATCCCGTTGTGCTATTCAATGTCTGGGATGTTGGGTCGGCACGCGCTGTCGAAACGGCCGGCGCGAAAGCGGTTGCGACGGGAAGTCACTCTGTTGCGGGGGCCAACGGTTATGCGGACGGCGAGGATGCTCCGCTTGATCTTGTGGTCGAGAATGCGGCGCGCATTGTCGTGGGTGTCGACCTCCCGGTCAGTATCGATTTCGAGGCCGGATATGGAGATGCTCCCGAAGCTGCGGCGGGGAGCCTGCGCGAATTGGCTGAGACAGGTATTGTTGGCGTCAACATTGAAGATGGCCACTTTGGAGCGGGTATCCGGCCGGTCGAGAAACAGGCTCAACGCTTAAGTGCGCTGTCAGAGGTGCGATCATCATCGGGTGTGCCCGTCTGGATCAATGCGCGAACTGATGTGTTTCTGCAGTCGGCCGCCGAAACCCATGCGGATCATGTGTCAGAAGCGCTTGAGCGGGGGGATGCCTATGCCCAAGCCGGTGGACATAGTTATTTCATTCCAGGGCTCTTGGATCTGGATTTGATCGCGAAGGTCTGCGAATCGACCCCGTTGCCAGTGAATGTGATGGCCACGGGAAAAGGGCCATCGGTGTCCGATTTTGCGTCAGCTGGTGTGGGTCGGGTGAGTTTTGGCGGTTATCCGTGGCACTTAGTGATGAAAAACCTGGCAGATGCCACGCGCGACATATTGAACGGTGCTTCGCGCTTGCCGGAATCCTGAAACCCACCTAGTTTGGGTATACCAACCTACCCCCGGGAGAGAGCAGGCTTGGCCTGCCGCCGAAGGCGCAACCGCCCCGGAAACGCTCAGGCAGACGGACCGGGGGATAGGCAACACGCTGGAAAGAGGCTGAAGCCTCGCCGAAGGAGCAAGCAGCGCGCGAGTTAAGCGGACTGCAAATCTCTCAGGCACCAAGACAGCGGGGGCCACGACGTGTCCGTAGTCGGGCCGTCTGCTGGCAGGAGTCCGGGGCCATGGCCGACACAGACACGAAGCCTTTGAAGCGCACGGCACTCCATGATGTGCACGTCGCCCATGGCGGCAAAATGGTGCCCTTTGCTGGCTATGAGATGCCGGTTCAGTTTGATGGGGTGAAAGCGGAGCATTTATGGACTCGTGCCCATGCCGGCCTTTTCGATGTTTCCCATATGGGGCCGTGTTTTTTGTTTCTCAAAGACGGACTCGGCGAACCCGGTGGACATGAAAAGATCTCCGCGCTTATTGAGCGACTGGTGCCGAGCAATATTGCCGGACTGAAGCCGGGGCAGGGGCGGTTGACCGTTCTTTTGAATGATGAAGGTGGGATCCTCGATGATTTGATCATCACGCGGATGTCTGATCCAGCTTTGGATGGCATGCTGTACATTGTCGTAAACGGCGCGGTTAAGGAGCATGACTGGGCTTTGATGGAGGCTTCGCTCGGCGAAGACACCATGCTGCAGCGCGCCGACGATCGTATGCTGATTGCCCTGCAGGGGCCCGAGGCTGAGGCCGTTTTGGCACCACACTTTCCGGAGGCCGTCGAATTGAGCTTTATGCGCTGTGCCTACATCGAGAAGGATAGCGAGAAATATATGCTGTCTCGTTGCGGGTATACCGGCGAGGATGGCTTTGAAATTCTTGTTCCGAATAATAAGAGCGGTTTGGAGCTTATTGACGACCTGCTCGCTGATGCGCGCGTGAAGCCGATCGGCCTTGGTGCGCGGGACTCGCTGCGGCTCGAAGCTGGGCTTTGTCTTTATGGAAACGATATAGATGCGAGCCGGACACCGGTGGAGGCCGATCTTTCGTGGCTGATTCAGAAGTCACGGCGCGAGCGTGCGGACTTTCCGGGGGCGGAAAGAATACTCCATCAGCTGGAGAACGGTGCCGATAGTGTGCGGGTGGGTGTTCAACCGCTGGGCCGGGCTCCTGCCAGAGAAGGCACCGAAATCCAGATCGATGGCGAGGGTGTAGGTGTCGTTACGTCCGGCGGGTTCGGGCCGAGTGTCGAGCGGCCTGTCGCCATGGGGTATGTGACATCGAAATATGCCGTACCCGGAACACGGATTGATCTGATGATTAGAGGCAAGGCGCATGACGCTGAGGTGTGTGCTCTGCCTTTTGTTGACCCAAACTATAAGCGCTAAGGGGAGAATGGGCACGTGACGAAGAAGTTTACCGAAGACCATGAGTGGATCCAACTCGACGGAGAGATCGCAACTGTCGGCATTACGAAGTACGCCGCCGAACAATTGGGTGACGTCGTTTTTGTTGAAGTGCCGGAGGCTGGTGCCAGTTTTTCCAAGGGCGATGACATGGCCGTCGTGGAGAGTGTTAAAGCAGCCTCCGATGTCTATGCGCCTGTCGGCGGTGAGGTTGTGGACGGCAATGCCGCGCTGGCGGATGCGCCGGAGACGGTGAACGAGGACCCAGAAGGTGCCGGTTGGTTCTGTAAGCTGAAGATCAGTGACAAGAGTGAACTCGAAGGGCTGATGGATGCCGATGCATACGCAAAATTCTGCGAGGGGCTTTAAATGAGATATCTCCCACTCACTCACGACGATCGAAAAGTGATGCTCGCGCGGATTGGTGCCGCGTCTGTTGATGATTTTTATACAGATGTTCCGGAGGCGGCGCGTCTCGATGGACCCATTCATGACTTGCCCTCGCACCAGGGCGAATTGGCCGTGGAGCGCCATATTGGTGAATTGGCCGCAAAAAACCGGACGGCCTCTGAAGGCCCGTTCTTTGTCGGTTGCGGGGCGTATAAGCACCATGTGCCGGCGAGCGTCGATCATATTATTCAACGCTCTGAATTTCTCACCACATACACGCCGTATCAGCCGGAAATCGCACAGGGCACGCTACAGACGCTGTTTGAGTTTCAGACCCAAGTTGCGGCGCTGACCGCTATGGATGTGGCGAATGCCTCCATGTATGATGGCTCAACGGCTTGTGCTGAGGCCGCGTTGATGGCGTGCCGCGCCACTCGGCGGAAGAAAGTCATCCTCTCCGGAGGGCTGCACCCTCATTATGCGGCGGCGACACGCACACTTTGCGAGGCGCAGGGGATTGAGATCGTTCAATTGCCGGCCGCTGTGGATAGCGAACTGGAACTGGCAAAATCCGTCGACGGAGAGACAGCCTGCGTGATCGGTCAGTCACCGAATGTGTTTGGTACAATCACGGATATGTCTTCTGTCGCCGAAGCGGCCCATGCAAGGAAAGCCCTGTTCGTTTCTGTGTTCACGGAGGCGGTGAGCCTCGGCCTTGCGATGCCACCTGGCGAAATGGGAGCTGACATTGCTGTGGGTGAGGGGCAGTCAATCGGTAACCCACTCACATTTGGCGGGCCTTATGTTGGCCTCTTTGCTTGCACCCAGAAACTCGTGCGCCAGATGCCGGGCCGCCTCTGCGGGGAAACACAGGATGCGGACGGCAAGCGCGGTTTTGTGTTGACGCTGTCGACCCGCGAGCAACACATTCGCCGGGATAAAGCGACATCCAACATTTGTACAAATGCCGGGCTTTGCGCGCTGGCCTTCACCGCGCATATGACTCTGCTCGGCGATGCCGGATTGACAAGGCTTGCTCGGCTTAATCACGAAACCGCTTGCGACCTCGCCGACGCTTTAGAGGCCATTGACGGCGTTGAACTACTGACGCCACGTTTCTTCAATGAGTTTGCCTTCCGCACAAAGATGAATGCCGAAGCGGTGCTCGCCATGCTGGATGAGAAAGGTGTTGTCGGCGGCGTGCGCGCCTCTCGTCTGATACCGGGGGCAGGGTTTGATGACGTGATTATCTGTGCGGCGACGGAATGTGTGACAGCAGACGATATTGAGGCGTATGCCGACGCGCTGAAGGAGATTGTGTGATGAGCATGAACACTCAAGGCCGCCCAACAACGCCCGCGATTGTCGCCAATGGCAATGGCAGCGCTTCCGTTTCAGGGTCTCGCGGGCTGCTTCAGCGCGAGGATCTGATCTTCGAGATTGGTACAACTGAGACGACCGGCGTCGATTTACCAGCCCCTAAGGGTCGAGCGGATCGCCTTGGTGGTGTTGCGCGCAAGGCGGCGACCGACCTGCCGGGTCTTTCTGAGCCGGAAGCGATGCGCCATTATGTTCGCCTCAGCCAGAAGAACTATGCCATCGATCTCGGCGTGTTTCCGTTGGGTTCTTGCACCATGAAGCACAATGCGCGGCTGAATGAGAAAATGGCTCGCCTGCCGGGCTTCGCGGATATTCATCCCCTTCAGCCCCAATATGAAATCCAGGGGGCACTGGAACTGATCGACCAACTGGCAATCTGGTTGAAAATGCTCACCGGCATGCCGGCCGTTGCTATGAGTCCGAAGGCGGGGGCGCATGGTGAGCTTTGCGGCATGCTGGCGATCCGCCAGGCTTTGATTGCGCGGGGCGAGGCGAATACGCGCAAGCGTGTGCTCGTGCCGGCGTCTGCGCACGGAACAAACCCCGCAACGGCGATCCAATGCGGCTTTCAGGTGGACGAGATCAAGGCCAATGAACGCGGCCGGGTTGATATGGAGGACTTCCGCGCGAAGCTGGAAGACACGTCCGATATTGCCGGCATCATGCTGACCAATCCGAACACGTGCGGTCTGTTTGAAACCGATATCTGCGAGATTGCGGACCTTATCCACGAGGCCGGTGGTTACTTTTACTGCGATGGCGCGAATTTCAACGCGATTGTTGGCCGGGTGAGGCCGGGCGATCTTGGCATCGATGCCATGCACATCAATCTGCACAAAACGTTCTCAACGCCCCATGGTGGTGGTGGACCAGGGTCTGGTCCTACAGTGCTGTCAGACGCGCTCGCGCCCTATGCGCCGGTGCCGTTCATCGTAAAAGGTGAGGATGGATTCAGGCTGGTCGAGGATCTGAAAGGAGACGCCTCGGAGAGTTTCGGCCGCATGTGCGCCTTTCACGGTCAGATGGGCATGTTCGTCCGCGCGCTGACCTATATGTTGTCCCACGGAGCTGACGGGCTGAAACAGGTTGCCGAAGACGCGGTGCTGAATGCGAACTATGTTCAGGTGCGCCTCAAGGAGGTAATGACGCCGGCCTTTGATGGGTATTGCATGCATGAGGCGCTGTTTTCCGATGAGTTTGCTGCGGAAGGCATCGAAACCATTGATATCGCCAAGGCACTGATCGATGAGGGATATCACCCCATGACGATGTATTTCCCGCTGGTGGTGCATGGGGCCATGCTGATCGAGCCTACGGAAACGGAGTCGAAAGCCGAGCTCGACCGGTTTTGCGAGTCCGTTATTGCCGTCGCCAACAGGGCCGCTGCAGGAGAGGAAAGCCTCAAAGGCGCTCCCTATCATGCGCCGATGCGCCGGCTGGACGAGACGCAAGCCGCGCGGAAACCGCGTCTAAAGTGGACACCGCCCGAGCCGAAGGCCATCGCAGCGGAATAGCCACACTTGGCCTGAATTTGGCAGAAACTCCTATCAAATTCGTGCTCTGCTCTTCACATCCCTGTGGGGAGGGTGGAAAAGCTTGGCGTTGCATTATTTGATGGAAGGATGACCGATTACCGGACGACAGACATACCGCGCGCTCGGACGCCAAAGTCGAACTTTCCAACTGGATTGGGCGGTGGCGTGAAGATCATTTTTCGGCAGGTCCTGGCGCTGGTTGGCTTGTTCTTTGTGATCCTGTCCGTTCCAATCGGCTTTTTGACCCCTTTCTTGCCGATCGGACTACCGGTCGGTATTTTCGGGGCTGCTCTATTGGCGCGCAATTCGGTATGGGGCCAGCAATTGATCCGGTCTCTTTTGCGCCGTTATCCCAAACTCGATAAAATGACGCCGGAATGGCTGTTGAAACTGATCACCGGAAGCGGTCACGCCTCTGAGAACAAAACTGGCTGAAGTTAATAACTAGGGTGGCTTTGACAGCTGGTCGTTAGTTCAGCGCTTTTTCAATTTGCGTTGCGGCAGCTTCGAATTGATCCGACCCATCTGCAGAACTTAAGATCTGTTCCGCAGCGCGTGTTGCTGTATCTGCAGCGGCGCGGCGTACTTCTGCGGCCGCGTCGGTTTCGGCCTGTTTGATCCTGGCTTCGGCGATTGCCTCACGGCGGGCGAGGCGTTGTTCGAGCGATTTCCGTGCATCCTTCCGGAAGACCTCAGCGTCTTTTTTGGCTTGCGCCACAATGGCAGCCGCTTCTTCGTCCGCCTCGCGTTGACGGCGCTCTGCCTCTGCAAGTAATTTTGCGGCGGCTTCGCGGAGATCTTTTGCTTCCTCAAGTTGAGCCTGGATCGCGACGGCACGGTTGTCCAACGCATCGGTAATCAGCTTGAATCCACCAAACCGCCAGACAATTGCAAGAAACACCACCATTGCCAGGAAAGCAGTATTGGTGTCGCCGTGAGACAGCCATTCGGGAATGATGCCGCCCCCATGGCTTTCGTCTGCGGCATGTGCGGCGGGCGCGGCGAGGGCGAGAAGAACAAGTGTGCGACGCATGCCTATCTCCGTTCCTTCAGCGCTGCAGCCACCGCTGTTTTGGCTTTTGCAGCGGTCGTCTTTACGCCGAGTTTTTCGACAATTGCCCTGGTCGCTTCGATTGCGACGGTTTGGACATTGTCCATAGCTTCGGTGCGAAGCTCTTGAATTCGCGTTTCGGCTTTCTCGAGGCGCGTCTCTAGTTCGGCGTCGGCGCGGCGCGTCTCGGCGGCGATTTCATCGGCCATCTCGGCTTCTGCTTCAGCTACGGTTTCCCGCGCACCGGATCTTGCCTTGGCAAGATTTAGCTCAAGCTCCTTTTTGGCCTCTTCCGCCTGTTCGTTCAGCTTTGCCGCTTCGTCGAGATCATCGGCAATCGTGTCCGAGCGACGTTCCAGATTGTTGGACAGTCGCGGCAACACGATGCGAGACATCACGAAGTATAGCCCGCCAAAAGAGATAAACAGCCAAAATAGCTGTGAGGGATAATGCCATGTGTCCAGAGCCGGGAACGACACGCCCTCAGCGTCTGTCGTCGCTGCATCTGCCAGTAGCGCTAATAGTGCCATTATCCTGATCTCCTCGTGCGGGCGTTTGCGGTGCCAGCCTTAAAAGATGCCGAGAAGGATGAGGATCGCGAGCACGAATGCAAAGATACCAAGGGCCTCTGCAAGCGCAGCACCAACAAAGAGGTTACCGGTCTGCTGTGGTGCAGCAGATGGGTTGCGCATAGCAGCGTCGAGGAACGAGCCGAAAATGTTGCCCACACCAATTGCGGCACCGATCATGCCGAGGGTTGCAAGGCCTGCGCCTACATATTTGAGGCCTACGGTAATATCGCCTTCCATGGGAGTCTCCTTAAAATTGGAATGCTGTTCGGTGAATTGACGCCCAAATGCGCGTTTGCTTGGGCGCGTCGAATTTCAGATTAGTGTCCTGGGTGCATGGCGTCGTTGAGATAGACGCTTGTTAAAATTGCGAAGACGTATGCCTGGAGGCCGGCAACGAGAAACTCCAGCGCATTGAGTGCGATCCCCATGGCAAAAGCGAGAGGCGCAAGAAGCATGGCGGCTGTCCCGGTGGCTGCGAGCTGTATGGCAAATCCGGCAAAAAGTTTCAGCGTGATGTGACCTGCCAGCATGTTGGCGAATAGCCGAAGGGCAAGGGTCAGTGGTCGGGCGAGGAAAGATACGATCTCGATCGGGACGAGCAGGAAGTAGATTGGAAGCGGCGCACCGGATGGTGCGAAAAGCTTGAAGAACCCAAGACCATTCTTCATCAGCCCGTAGACAATGACGATGCCAATCACCAACAGGGCCAGAGCACCCGTCACCACGATATGACTGGTGGTGGTGAAGGCATAAGGCACCATGCCAATCATGTTGGCTGCGAAGATGAAAAAGAACAGCGTGAACACAAATGGGAAGAAACGGAGGCCATCTTCGCCGGCGACCCCGCGGATCATATTGGCGATGAACTCATATCCCATTTCACCTATGGATTGGAGCCTGTTCGGCACCAGCGAGGTGCGCGATGCAGAATACCAAAATAGCCCTGCAACCAAGGCCGATGCGAGCAGCATATATGCGCTCGCATTGGTGAATGATAAATCCATTCCGAAGACATCTTCGATACCGAAGATTGTCTTGACCTCGAACTGTGCGATCGGGTCCGTCGCGGCGAACGTCCGGAGCATTAGCCCTCAATCCCTGTCATCAGCAGACGCCGTCAATTCGGCGATCTCAGCGTTGATTTTGTTGTAGGCGCGTATAACACCTAAAATCGCCGCTGCAAGGCCGAAGCCCAGCATAATCAGCAGCCCCCAGGGCGTGGTTCCAAAAATGTAGTCGATCAAAAGCCCCAGTCCGAGACCAACGATGACATTTGCCGCGAATTCCGTGCCATAGCGTAGCGCCAACCCCCCTGCATTTACTGCAGGTTCGGGCGATTCGGAGGGGGATGTATCCTTGGGCTTACGGGCGTTCTGCGCGCGGCGAATGCGCTCGCTGAGATCCTCTGGGTTATCGTCGGTCATGGGGCACCTGCATCACTCTGCCGCAACCAACTCCTCGGCCGCATTCAGGTCTACAGAGACGAGTTTTGAGACGCCTTTTTCCCGCATGGTGACGCCAAACAACCTATCCATGCGACTCATCGTGACGGGATTGTGTGTGATCACGATAAATCGGGTGTTTGTCCGATTGCGCATTTCGTCGAGCATTCGGCAGAAGCGGTCGACATTTGCGTCGTCTAAGGGGGCGTCGACTTCATCGAGCACGCAGACTGGTGCGGGATTGGACAGGAAAACTGCGAAAATCAGTGCTGCAGCTGTAAGAGCTTGCTCGCCGCCTGACATCAACCGAAGTGTTCCGAGGCGTTTTCCGGGAGGTTGGGCGAAAATCTCCAGGCCCGCTGCGAGAGGATCGTCTGCGTCGACCAGCCTCAGCTCTGCCTGGCCGCCGCGGAAAAGCGCTCGGAACAGTGACTTGAAGTGCTCGTTTACCGTTTCGAACGCGTGAATCAGGCGTGCTCTGCCCTCATCGTTGAGGGCATCCACACCCTCGCGGAGTTTTTGGATAGCCTTTTCCAGGTCCCGCTTTTCATTGGCCTGCAAACCGAGACGCGACGCTAATTCTTCGGCTTCTTTTTCGGCGTCCATGTTCACGCCGCCTAATTGGTCCCGGTCACGCTTCAGGAAATCAGCTTTCTGTGCCGCCTCGGCGAGATCGAGACCGGCAATGTCCTCGTCTTCCAAATAAGTTTTCGCGAGCGGCATAAGGCCCTCGGGCAATCTCTGAAATTGGTTCCGCGCGATCTCGATGCTGTCTTGCACACGGGCTTCGGCAGCCTCGATGGCAACGGCCGCCCCAGCCAGTGCTTCACGGGCTTTGCCGGCGGCTGCGTTGGCTGCACGTGCTGCAGTTTCCGCTTCGCGGGCGGCTGTTTCCGCTTTGGCGAGTGTATCTGCTGCCTTTTTGCGCTCGTTCTCTAGCTCTTCGACCCGGCCTTCCAGCGCTGCCATCTCGTCGGCGTCAGGTCCACCTGAGTCCTTCTGTGTCGTCGCTATGCGGGCGCGGGTCTCTTCAGCCCGCGCTCCCAGGCTTTCCAATCTAGTTTTGGCTGCGTCCAGGCGTGCTGCCCAGGTGTTCTGGTCACGGACGAGGCTTTCGCGGCGCGCCGTAGCCTGTTCCCGGCCTCGCGTAAAATCGGTAAGATTGCCGCGAGCTTCGACTTCGCTATCGCGTGCAGAGACAAGGCGCTCCCGCGCTTCAGCAAGCTGTGCTTCCAGTTCCGAGGTGTCGTTGTTTGCGCCGGACTTTTCTGCGGTGGACAGTGACGCACTGACCACTCTCAGTTCTGTTTCCACGCGCGCCAAAGACTCCGAGAAGCTGGACCGCTTGAGGTTGGCCCCTTCGCTCGCTTCGCGGGCCTTTGCAACAACACCGCGTGCCTCATTCCATCGCGAAGACGCTTCCGGTACTTCACTGCGCGCAGACTTCAGTTGTTGTTCGGCGGTCTCTTGGGCGGTTTTGGCTGTGTTAAATTCCGACTTGGCGGCTTCGAGTTTTGCTTGCTGCGGTTCGAGTTCGGCCTTTGCAGCATCTAGACGGGATCGTTGCTCGAGCTTCTCTGCAGTCGAGACGGGGGCTTTTGGGGTACGTACAAATCCGTCCCACCGCCAAAGATGCCCCTCGCGTGACACCAGTCTCTGGCCCGGCCGTAGATCTTGAGCGAGACGTCTGCCGTCGGCTTCCTCAACAAGACCACATTGGGATAGACGCGCCAGGAGCTGATCCGGTGCCTCAACGAGATCCATGAGGGGGGCTGCGCCTTTGGGCAGGGGGGCGTTACTTATATCTGCTCCTGCCCAGTGAAGGGGTGCAGATTTGTCGGTCGATGCCTGCAGCTCGTCTCCAAGCGCTGCAGCTATCGCCTTTTCCAAACCGTCTTTGACTTTTATCCGCTCAAGGACCGGCGGAGCGTCATGGCCTTCGGCCTTCTTTAGGAGGCGTTCCAGGCCCGCAATCTCACCCTCCAGTGCACGGACATTGGTTTCGAGCTCGGAGAGGGGCATCTGAGCTAATTTGACCGACGCAATAACGTCCTTCAGGTTTTCTTCGGCAGCGTCGGCGACACGCGTCGCTTCATGATAGCCAAGTTCGGCTTTGGATTCGCGGTTTTCTGCCTCCTCGAGGGCTTGGACGAGTACCGCATCATCGCCGAGGGCGTCGAGCTCTCGGCGAATCGCCTCTCTTTGTCTTGCGAGTTCGTCGCGGCGGCGTTGTTGAGCGGCAAGATTGTCCGTTGCTGCTCGTTGTTGGGCTCGGCTGTCAGACAATTGTGTGTACAATAGGTCGACGTCGGTTTCGGCTTTTTTGAGGGTCTGCCGAGCTGTCTCGAGGGTTGTCCGCGCAGCGTTTTCCTGTTCAGCGCTGGCCTCGGGATTGTCGGTTGGGAGCGCATCGAGCTCAGACTTGGTGCGCGCTGTCTCAGCCTCAGCCTCGGCAATCATTGCCCGCTCGCGGTCAATGTCTTGGTTTAAGCGGGTCAGTTCGTCTTCCAGGCGATCTATGGCCTCAGTGGCCGCTTTGCGCTCTGCATCTCTTCGGGCGAATGCGATGCGCGCCTGTCCAAGTTTCGCGCTGATGAGGCTCTCTGCTTCCCGAAGAGGATTGAGCTTTTCAGCTGCTTCTAAACGCTCCTTCTCTCGGACAGCGTCGACAGATGTCAGGTCTTCAACGGCGCGCTTGGCGTCTTCATAGGCTGTATTCGAGTGTTCACGCGCCTGCTGTGCTTCCTGCCAGCGAAGATGAGCGGCGAGGGCTTCAAGGCCATTTATTTCGTCACTCAGAGCTTTGTATTTGCGGGCCTTGCGGGCTTGTCGCTTCAGGCTCTCAAGTTGCCGCTCGACTTCTGCGGAGACTTCGGTCAGCCGTTCCAGATTGGTCTCAGCTCCCCGAAGTTTCAGTTCTGCTTCGTGGCGGCGGGTGTTGAGCCCCGAGATACCGGCTGCTTCTTCGAGAATACGGCGACGGTTCTGTGGCTTGGCGGCGATCAACTCTGAGATCTGGCCTTGGCGGACGAGCGCGGGAGAGTTCGCTCCGGTTGAGGCGTCTGCAAACAGGAGTTGGATGTCTTTGCCGCGAACGGTGCGACCGTTCATTTTGTAGGTGGAGCCCGCACCGCGTTTAAGGCGTCGCAGAATCTCCAAGGTGTCAGCAGAGTTGAATTCAGCCGGGGCAGTGCGATCTGAATTGTCGAGAACGAGGGTAACTTCAGCTGTCTCCCTGGCGGGGCGATCGGACGAACCTGAAAAGATCAGATCATCCATTTCTGCGCCGCGCATCGCCTTTGCCGAGCTCGCCCCCATGGCCCAGCGCAGTGCTTCGAGGAGATTAGATTTGCCGCATCCGTTTGGACCTACAATACCGGTTAGACCTTCCTCGATTGGAACATCGGTCGGATCGACAAACGACTTGAAGCCGGCAATGCGAATTTGAGTAATTTGCATGTGGGCTCCTGAGTGCGCTCCTAATTGCCGTCAGTTTCGTCTGCTGAGACCGGTGTTTCGGTCTCATCGGCTTCCGGGCTATCTTCTGCGGGGGCGTTACCAAGCAGAGCGTCGAGAATATTCGACATGCCTTCGGCAGAGCGCGACTCTATGGTTTCTTCGCGCGTGCCGTTGATGAAAATGCTCGGCGTTGAGTTGACCCCATCTGCTTGTCCTGCGTCAATTGAGGCCGCGATTTGACGGCGGATATCGCTGTCTTCGATACACGCATCGACGTCACTCTCGTCGAGGCCGTAACTCGCGCCGACATCCTTTAACTTGTCCAAGATGGTCCCATCCTGAGCGGCGCTAATCACGCTGTCTTGCTCGTCAAAAAACGTGTGGAGGACCGAGAAATAATCGTCTTCACCCGCACATCGCGCGATCGCGAAGCCAGCCACATCTATCTGGTTTAGCGGGAATTCTCGGAAGATGAACTTCACTTTGCCCGTTGCGACATAGTCGTCGTAAACCGTGCTTGCCATGACTTCGTCGTGAAAGTCTTTGCAATGCGTGCATGTGATGGAGGCATACTCGACCATGGTGATCGGCGCGTCTGCAGCTCCGCGCTGGACGCCAGCGTCGCCATCAAATGACACGTTTGACAAGTAGCCGCCTGCTGCCTCTTCGCCGGCAGTTTGTTGCGCATCGCTGGCACCACCTTCGGAGCAGGCGGTTGCTGAAATCAAAATCGTAGCGGCGAGCGCTGAAGTGCGGAAAATCGACATTTTGTCCATAACCTTTGCTTAAGGAGTTTGAGTCGGAACCCTTGCCAAGTCGTTAACCTTCCGGCTTTGGCGCAACGGCATCCACAAGTTCATGGATACTTTCCACCGAACGGCCTTCAGTGCCGCGAAGTAGTCGTCCGTTGAAAAAGAGCGTGGGCGTGCCGGTCACGCCGTCGGCTTGGCCCTGGATGTTTGCCGCCTGGATGGCAGATCTGATCTCCTCGTCGGCAAGACATGTGTCGAATGCCGCGCTGTCCACACCATGGCGAGCGGCTATCGCCTGAAGCGCTGTCCGCACGGTTCCGTTGTTCGTTGCTGCAAAAATGTTCCTTTGATTGATGAACATATCATCGAGCATTGCGAAATAGGCCGTATCGTCTGCCGTGCACCGAGCTGCTGCGAAGCCTGCTACAGCGACTTCGGCCGGTGCGGTTGGAAACTCTCGGAACACAAACCGGACACGGCCTTCTTCTGCCAGCTCCTTAATCGCGGGTACGACATCGCGGTGGTACTGGGCGCAAGCTCCGCAAGTGATCGAGGCATATTCGATGATCTCGACCGGCGCGCTCTCTGGTCCGAGCGCCTTATCGGAAAGCGTCACATTGGAGTCGCTCCCACTTTCGCCGCAGGCTGCAAGGGTTGCCGCCATAAGCCCTATTATCACAGTGCGCCGTGCAAATTTCATCAAGGGCATCCTGTCCATCCTTCATAAAAAGTAGGGCAATCCCGGCGGGTTGCCCATCAGCGTTCTTCGGCTAGCACAGCCTTGCCAAGGGCGACAATCGCAGCTTTCAGGCGAGGGGAGCGTATGCCGGCAACGCGATCTTCCAACTCAGTGATTTCTGCGCTTGAGAGCTCCCGTCGCGGTTTTGTCGCTTTGAGCTTTTGACTTGTTAGGTTGCCTTGTTCGAGCTTGAGGCGCGTGATGTTGCCTCCTGCGGCCGGCCGCAGGAGGCA